>SLDF01000073.1 GCA_007125435.1 Saprospiraceae bacterium | reverse complement strand
CAGCACTCGTCTAAAGTAAAATTCTCTAAGCTCTAGCTCTTTTCAGACGACATCAAGTGTAGCCAATGGCTATGCGCGTATTTTTTATTCTTCGATCTTACTCAAAATAGCTGTGACTTAGGTCATACGACGACTATTTCCAGACTCGTTACAGGGCTCCCTGAACGGTCGGCCTCGGCTTCGCTATCGCTGTGCAGAGTCTGGCTCCTGATGTCGCCACCCTTTCACATCGCTGATGCATGACCAGAATAAAATGACATTTTGAAATGCACTTGTATGGAAATGCAACTTTCAAGAATATGTTTAACCTGAATTTTATAAACTCTTAAAATTCGGGTTAAACCCAATCAAAATAAATCTTTTTTTCTGGCGGCTTGCCTCAGGAGGACAGGAATTAAATAGAAGTCAGACAGCAGTGCGAAGACTAAAGTTGCAGCTACAAGTATGGCGTGGTGAGTTATTTCTTTAAAATTAGAAAACAATGCTGCAGCGTATACTACAATTAAAATGATGGTTGTATGTAGGATAGCTTTTCCCGTATAGTTTAGAGTGTGTTTAATACTGTATTCCAGGCTTTTCTTGTCTTTATATAAGCTTCTAAACCTCGTCAAAAAATGGATGGTATCATCTATAGCTATCACAAAACCAATCGTGAAAATAAGTGAAGTGGCTGCATTTAATGGGATTTTTAACCATCCCATGACTCCGGCAACTGCAATCAGTGGCACCACATTCGGTAAGAGTGAGATGATTATCATTTTTATTCTCTTAAATAGCAATGCCATCAGAATACTTACACATAGGAATGCCAGTAATAGTGAGTTGATCATTTCTTGTAAGACACTTTCATTATTCTTATCAATGAGTAAGGCACTCCCGGTAATTGATACTGAAAACAGATCCGTGTCTATATTGTCTTGAACCCAGGATAATATGGATTGATGCAGACTATCGGCCTTCAGTCGACCTACATCACTCATTTTAGCAATTAATCTTCCTGCTTTTAAGTCTTCGCTGATGACACTAAGTCTTACATTATTTTGATCACTTTGGATAAGATAGTCGATGGCATCTTGATCTTTAGCCAGGCTGAAGGCGCTTTCTATGCCGCCACTCACACTCCAGTTTTGATTTTTCAGCCAGCTGCTAGGTGAAAATGGTGTGTTTATCTCACTATAGTCTGAGATATATCCTTCTAGTTCATCAATGCCTCTAATAACTTCAATGTCTGAAATCTTCTTGTTCTCACCGGGTATGATGTGCATTTCTAATGCTCTGATCCCACCAAATTGCTCTTCAAAGAAATTGAACCCCTGTTTGAGGCTTGTGCGCTCATCAAAGTTTCCGGCTAGGTATTGGTCAGTATCAATTCTGTATATGCCCAGTAGTGAAATAAGCACAATTGCAAGGGATGACCAATAGATCAGCCTTTTTCTCCTTTTGCCATCCAAATAGACTTGGTGCAAGGCCTTATCCCACCATTTATTCTTCTTTTCTTTTTGTAGTCTCTTAGCACCAGGAGGGAAGTAATACAACAATAAAGGCCCCAAAGAAATGGCTATCAAAAAGGTGAGAAAGACGCCAATACCGGCATCCAGACCAAATGTCCTGATATGTGGTATTGAAGATGTCAAAAACGTAAGAAAGCCAATCGCAGTTGTTGCAGATGTTAAGAATAAGTTGACAATGGTATCTTTTAGAGCCAACTGTACGGCTTCTCCTTTTTCTAAACCTTTCAATAAATATTTATGATAGTAAGTTTGTAGGTGAACTATATCAGATACGGCCACAATCGTCATGATTGTAATAAATAATGTACTTGTCAGATTAAGGTCTCTATTTAGTAGTCCTAAGAAGCCAAAAAACAATACAAGCGTAACAATTACAGTAATTGTTGGCAATAGCGCATTTTGCCATGACCTGTATAGTAGAAGCAGTATTAAACACATACTTAATGCACTGGCCAGCGCGGTAAAAGGAAATTCCGCTTCCAGTAGCCTTACATAGTTAACCTGGGTATTTATAAACCCTCCCAGATGGAAATCTTCAATACCGTGTGCAGCAAAAACATCTTCAATAGAGGTGATGATGATTTTATTTTGGGCATCAGTGGTCGAATCCTGTATTTTCAAATGGATACTGTAGTATTCACCATTCTCTGATATCATTTGGCTTTTCAACCGCCGGTTAGACATTATTGTGAGGCTATCGTTTTGCCAATTATTGGGGTTCTTACTGATGACGGGTGAGGATATCCACCCCAAAGGTGTTTTGACTGGTACTCTTAGGGTCCTTAGACTTTTAATATTTACGATGTAAGGAATATCAAGAATAGCTTTTTCTATACTGTCTATCACTTCAAAGCTTTCTATATTGAATATACCGGATTTAGGCTTGAAAGCAATTTGCACAAACTGGTCATCATTGACGAACTGGTTCCTAAAGGATTTATAAGCTAAATAATCCTCGTCATCGCTGGGGAAATAGTTTTCAAATAGGTAATTGACCTTCAATGTACTTATTGAAAATATGGAGGCTGCAATTAGGACTAAAAAAATCGCTGGAATAACATTCCTATATTTATGTATATACAAGTCGTTTTTGTCTTTTTTTCAGGTGACGCGCAAAAATAGTCAACCTAAATTGATTTGAATGATTT
>SLDF01000290.1 GCA_007125435.1 Saprospiraceae bacterium | reverse complement strand
TTAATAATGACCACAATGTTTTTTTTCAAATATAGCGTTGACTACATCTTCTTTTCCCTATAAGTCTTCATCCTCTGTCTCTTCTACTCTAAAGAGGTATAGAACTTGTTCTTTGCCGCCGTAATTCATTCTGATGTGCAATGAGTCTTGATCGAGGCGGATGATCTCTACGGCTTTTTGCATAGGGCTTGCGCCGGTAGTGTCGGTGGTGAAGAGCCGGTTACCTTTGATTTCATAGCGGCCTTCCTCGCTGAGGCTTGGGGTATTGTAGTAAGAATAGCGCCCGTTTTGCTTAAACTCAAAAGCGATCTCGGATAGATCAAGATCTAGTGGTTCACCGATCTCGGTTACTCGATCTGCTTTCCAGTATCCTTTGAGCTTGCTCCCATCTACAGTATCGCAGGCGAATAGCATTGATACTAAAACTGAAAACAATGTGATGCGAATAAGAAATGTGAGCGTCTTCATATTAAATATATTGATCGATGACTATAAATGCAGCAGCACCGCCTATGAAGCCAAGTACTGCCAACCAGGTTATATTTTTGACATACCAGATGAAGTTGATCTTTTCCATACCCATGGCTGCAACCCCGGCGGCAGATCCGATAATGAGCATACTTCCACCCGTACCGGCTGCATAAGCTATGAAATGCCATATGCGATCGTCCATCGGGAAGCTATACATACCCATAGAAGCTGCGACAAGTGGTACATTATCAATGACTGCCGATCCAACGCCAAGCATCAATACTACGATATCCTGAGAAGCAAATGTATGATCCATCCACTCAGCCAGATTATTCAATAATCCCAATGACTCAAGCGCTGCTACTGATGCTAATATACCGAGGAAAAATAATATACTCGACATTTCTATACGAGAAAGCGCTTTATGAGCGGAGTAATGATGCTTTTTTTCAACAGTCATATGCTTTTCTGGCTTGACCAGCTCTGAGGCAATCCATACTATACCCAAAGATAACATCATTCCAATGTAGGGAGGGAGATGGGTAAAGGTTTTAAAAATAGGTACAAATACAAGCGCACCCACACCCACAGTCAGCATGGTCTTGCTGCTGCCAAGTAGAGTGGTGTTTCTTCCCAGGTCAATCATTTTCTCATTTTTGCTGATGTTGCCCTTGAATGGCTTTAGAAAGCTAGCTACAATGACGGGTATCAACAAACACACAATGGAAGGAATCACAAGGTGGGTAATCAAGCCTACGGTGGATACTTTTTTGCCGATCCATAGCATGGTCGTTGTTACATCACCGATAGGTGACCAGGCTCCGCCGGCATTAGCAGATATGACAGCTAAGCCTATGAACCACAGTCGCTCTGTATAGTTGGGTACAAATTTTCTAAGTAGGGATACCAATACAATAGTCGCAGCCAGATTGTCCAATGTAGCAGATAAGAAAAAGGCTAGAATACAGACAATCCACAACAGCTTTACTTTGTTCTCTGTCTTGATAGAATTGGTCACGACGGCAAAGCCCTTGTGTATATCAATCAATTCCACAATGGTCATGGCGCCCATTAAAAATATAATGATCTCCGCAATCTTCCCTATGTGATGTAGTAGCACTGACTCTAGCGAATCAGGCATATGGTGGGAGTTGATGACGGCCAGATCTCCGGTAGATATGAAGGCCCAGCACAATGCTCCCATTATAATGGCCGGAACCGTCTTGTCTATCTTGACATTGTGCTCAAATATGATAAATAAATATCCTATAATAAAACATACTAATACCGCTATGATCATATGCGTGACTTCCTTTTGTAAAAGCGGTGCAAAAATAGAAACTTTCCCTAACTGCCATAATATAAAGCTACCTATTAACAAATAATTGTGAACAAATGACTATTTATGTGAAAAATAGTTCGTTTACCTGACCTTTTGAGCTCCTGTATTTGAGTGAGTGTGGAGTGAGATGGTAATTCCATTTTGTAGCTTTGGGCATCACCCTCCTCCTGTCGTCGGAGGGTCGCTACGTTTCAGGGCTCCCTAGACGGTCGGCCTCTGCTTCGCCGATGCTACGCAGAGTCTGGCTCCTACGTCGCCACCCTTTCACATCGCTGATGCGTATCCAGTAAAAATGACATTTTGAAATACAGCCATGAACGAAAAATTGGTTTTGATTTTTTATAAGAAGTAGATATTCCTCGTAGAAGCATCCTTACTGATAAAGTGACCTCCAAATCCCCATTAAAACTAGCGCATTACATCAGCGATGTGAAGTGGTGGCGTAGCGTATGCGAAGCCAGACTCGATGAAGCGATAGCGGAGACGAGGCCGAACGAATAGTGAGCCACGCAACGAGTCTGAAAATAGCCGTCGTATGATCTAAGTCGCAGCTATTTTGAGTAAGATCGAAGAGAAAAAATACGAGCATAGCCATAGGCTACACTTGATGTCGTCTGAAAAGAACTAGAGCTTAGAGAATTTTACTTTAGACGAGTGCTGAAGAGAGAGCATAGCCTCAAGTGCTACGCGACCGATGAAGCAGGAAGTGTAAAGTAAAATTATCAAGCAGTGCAGCGGTCTAGCCTTTGAAGATGGCATCAAGGGTAGCCTGACTCCGTAAGTGTTTTTTTTCGAAGATATTGCACAAAAGAGCAAGACTTGGGATCATTAAGATGGCTATTTTTAGACTCTAAAAAACGACCTG
>SLDF01000246.1 GCA_007125435.1 Saprospiraceae bacterium | reverse complement strand
ATAAAAAAGTCAAGAAACAGAAGCAGCCTAAAAAAAAAGTAGTAGAGAAGACAAAGAAGAAAAAGAAAAAAAAGAAGAAGAAAAAGAAACTTGATAAAATCATTGAAGAAAGCCTGCAGTACGACGATACCATTGTTTCAGAAACATTTGCAAAGATATTAGTAGAACAAGAAGAATTTGATCGTGCCATTAAAATGTATGAAAAGTTAAGTTTGATAAATCCAGAAAAAAGTAGTTTCTTTGCAGCGCAAATAGAAAAGATAAAAAATAAGTAAAAGATTATGTTAGTAGGATTAACAGTTTTGATAGCTTTAGTATGTGTGATCTTGATGATCACTGTTCTTGTCCAAAATCCCAAAGGTGGTGGAATTGATTCAACTTTCGGGGGATCAAGTGCCAATCAAATGTTTGGCGCAGCTAAATCAGCTGACTTTATTGAGAAATTAACATGGGGTCTAGCTATTGCCCTTATGGTGCTTTGTATTATCGCTGCTATTATCGTTAATAATTCAGGTGTTCAGATTTTAGACCCTGTCGTGCAATAGAAGCCCAGACTAATAGAAAAATATCAAGCCTGTTCTCATGAGAGCAGGCTTTTTTTATGCTTTATAGTTGTTTCCATTCTTCGCGCTTTGATCGGTTTGTTTTTTTTGATTACATCAGTCATCAATTTTCAATTTAATTTATGTTAACTGTTTATCACGCTATTTGACAAAATGTCGGATTTCTCCCTTTTCAGTCTGTCACAATCTTGATTAAGGTGTAAAAATGTCAGCTATTCACGCAATGGCATGACCTTCGCTATGTTAGTGGTGTTGTTAAAACAAATTATTAACTACTTCAAAATAATTTTTCATATGAAACCAATCAACGATAGAGTTGTAGTAAAACCAGCTCCGGCTGAAGAAAAGACAGCTGGAGGAATCATTATTCCGGATACAGCTAAGGAAAAGCCTCAGAGAGGTGAGGTCGTAGCTGTAGGGCCTGGAAAAGACGGTAATTTAATGACTGTTCAAAAAGGTGACATCGTTCTATATGGCAAGTATGCCGGTCAGGAATTGCACCACGAAGGTACAGACTACATCATCATGAGAGAAGATGATATCCTTGTCGTACTGTGATCTATTTTCTAATCCTATTTCATTAAAATTAAAAAACACATTATACTATGGCTAAAGAAATTAGCTTTAATTCGCAAGCAAGAACAGAGCTCAAAAAAGGTATTGACGCTCTAGCAAATGCAGTAAAAGTAACACTAGGACCAAAAGGTCGTAATGTTGTTATTCAGAAAAGCTTCGGCGCACCTGTCATCACTAAAGATGGTGTCACTGTTGCAAAAGAGATCGAACTTGAAGACCCAATTGAAAACATGGGTGCTCAAATGTTAAAAGAAGTAGCATCTAAAACTGCGGATTTAGCAGGTGATGGAACGACTACTGCTACTGTACTGGCTCAGGCAATGGTCACAGCCGGTCTTAAAAATGTAACTGCCGGTGCTAACCCAATGGACCTTAAAAGAGGTATGGATAAAGCTGTTGCAGAAGTTGTAAAACATCTTAAGAGCCAATCAGAGTTAATCGGAGAAGACTTTGATAAAATCAGACAAGTTGCTTCTATCTCTGCCAATAATGACAATGAAATCGGTACACTTATAGCTGACGCTATGAAAAGAGTTTCTAAAGACGGTGTCATCACTGTAGAAGAAGCTAAAGGTACTGAGACATATGTCGATGAAGTCATGGGTATGCAATTTGACAGAGGATATTTGTCTCCTTACTTCGTGACAGATACTGACAATATGACAACTGAGTACGACAATCCGTACATCTTGATCTACGACAAGAAGATTTCTAATCTTCAGGAAATTCTTCCTCTATTGGAGAAAGTAGCTCAAAATGGTAAGCCACTATTAATCATTGCTGAAGATGTAGAGTCTCAAGCACTTGGTGTTCTTGTGGTGAACAAGTTGAGAGCTGGACTTAAGGTGGTAGCTGTAAAGGCTCCGGGCTTTGGTGATAGAAGAAAAGCAATGCTTGAGGATATTGCTATCCTTACAGGTGGTACTGTTATTTCCGAAGAGCAAGGTTACAAGCTAGAGAATGCAGATATTTCTCATCTTGGTCAAGCTGAGAAAATCGCTATTGACAAGGATAACACTACCATCGTAAATGGAGCTGGTTCTGAAGATGCCATCAAAGGCAGAATCAACCAAATCAAAGCACAGATTGAAACAACTACTTCTGACTACGACAAAGAAAAGCTACAAGAGCGTTTAGCAAAATTGTCTGGTGGAGTAGCCGTACTATATGTGGGTGCACCTTCAGAAGTAGAAATGAAAGAGAAGAAGGATAGAGTAGATGATGCTCTACATGCGACAAGAGCCGCTATAGAAGAAGGCATTGTGCCTGGTGGTGGTGTAGCACTGGTTAGATCCATTGAAAGTCTTGCAAATCTTACAGGTGAAAATGAGGATGAAACCATTGGTATCCAGATCGTAAGAAAAGCCTTGGAGTATCCTTTGCGCACGATCGTTGAGAATGCAGGTGTAGAAGGTTCTGTTGTTCTTCAGGAAGTGTTGAAAGCTTCTGGAAGTAATGGTTATAATGCTAGAACTGACAAGTATGAGGACCTTAAAGCGGCAGGTGTCATTGATCCAACTAAGGTAGCACGAGTAGCAGTAGAAAATGCAAATTCTATCTCTGGTATGATATTGACTACAGAATGTGTGATCAATGATAAGCCTGAGCCGGAGAGTCCTGCGCCTCCAATGGGAGGCATGGGCGGAGGAATGGGTGGCATGATGTAATATGCCCTCATCCGCTTTAACCGGTACTCGCAATAGGAATTTTTATTGAAGGTTGAATGGTAAAACACTTTAAGGGCTGTAGCGAATAGATCATATTTAGTGTTCTAGAGACTATATAGCAAATCCTTTTGTTGACAAACCAGTTATAACCGATAAATAAAACCTATATCATACAATGGTTTAAATGCAAATATGAAAGCCTGCTGTCTGGATGACAGCAGGCTTTTTATATAATATTGAATTACATCATTGGTATAATGACTGTACTGGTCAATTCAAATTTCACTGTAGGTTGTCTTGGAAATAGAGGAATATCTATCCTGGATAGAATCCCATAACAGTTTAAGGTGTTTTATAGCATATTGATGGTATTGTATTGATTAAGTGTAAGTTAAGTGCCTTTGCTTAATCTTATTTATTACTAATTGATAACTATTTCTCAGGAGCAATCATCGCAATGTGATAAGAACATAAATACCAGGAGTGTTGCATCAGCGATGTGAAGTGGTGGCGGAGCGTATGCGTAGCCAGACTCGATGGAGCAAAAAGCGGAATCGAGGCCGAACGAATAGTGAGCCACGCAACGTAGCGACCGGACGACGAAAGGAGGGAGGTGATGCCCAAAGATTAATTACAAATTAAAATATAATGTTTAAAAGAAAGCCTGATAGCTTGACATGAAGAGTATAGTGTCGTAATCACAAACGGTTTTTGAGGAACAATCAGACACTTTGCCGGCAAGTGTGATTTTTGAATTATTTTAACCAGATTATGTACTAATGATCCAGAAAATTTCTATATTTATCTGAATTACGTCATCTCAAAATGTTGTCAATATGAAATCAAATGAAAGAGAGATAAGACTATATTATGATCCTGAGTCTAACTCCGGTCGTATGACTCTTGCATATGCCAAGTCTTTATCTGTGCATGTATCCACATATGCATTTGATAAGGCACCATCTACATCTACAGAATGGAAAGAAATTTTAAATGGCCTGGGTGTTAGCCCTAAGGACATATTAAATAAGGCACACCCGGACTACCAAAATAATATCAAGGGAAAGGAATATGACGATGAAGGCTGGATTAATATTATTCTTCATAACAAGCATCTGATAAAAGCGCCGATTGCTATCAAAGGTAAGAGAGCAATTCTTTGTCAGACGCCTACGGATGTGTACAAGTTAGTTTAGTAAGCTTTAACACCAATCTCTAAAATTATATTACCTGCTGTTTCGACACATATTTAATGAGGAGCAACAGAGTTTTTGTATCATTGACTTAGTAATGATGACTTAACTATCGTATTCTAATGATAGTTATCACCAATCACTTACCTATAATTATTTATATTTGTCACGTAATAAATTATTAAAAAATTAATCTATGAGTAAAACTATTTTTGATAAAGTAAAGACAGTCAAGAAGTATCCATGTGTTACCATTATTCTACCTACACACCGAACATCTCCTGATAATAAGCAGGATAATATCGTATTAAAGAACCTCATCACAGAGGTGCATAATAGGCTCGCAGAGGAATTCTCGAAGAGGGATTTGTCTGCTTTTCAAAGTAATCTTGACCGAATCAGTGAGATCGATATGAATCACAACAAAGAAGGTCTTGTTATTTTCATTAATGAAGATATGTTTGAATATGATAGATTGCTTTTCAAGCCTGAGGAAAGAGTGATTATAGATGACACTTTTGCCACTAGAGATTTGATCAGATCTATGCATAAAGCTGAAAACTACTATGTTTTGGCACTTGGAAGAGACAAGGTAAGATTGTTTGAAGGGTTTAAAGAGGAAGTAACTGACTTTGAAAATGATGATTTCCCTTATGAAAATAATTCATTGTATTCTACAAATTCCGCTGAGCGGGCTGTAGCTTCGAAGGAGGATAACCTTATTGAAGAGTACTTTAATAGAGTTGATAAAGCATTTTTAAAGGTCTATGCTGAGAACCCGGGTGATCTCATTTTAGCCGGAGTCGATAGAAATGTCGCTCACTACAGAAGTGTAGCTGATAAACCTGGTGTAATAATAGGGTCAATCAATATGAATGGGGACAGTATGAAGTCCCATGAGTTGGCTAAAGATGCATGGCCTTTGATGCGCAGCACTATTGATAAAAGGCAAGCAGAAGCCATAGCTGTTTTGGAGAAAGCAGTGAGTGAGAATAAGTTTGAGTCTGACCTGCAAATGATTTGGAAAGCTATCAATGAAGGTAGAGCCGATACACTATATACAGAGAAGACTTACTTCCAACCTGTTAAAGAAGAGAATGGAAGTATCACACCTGTGGAAGATCACAGAGCTGTAGGTGTCATAGATGATATCGTTGACGAAATGGCTGAAATTACCCTTCAATATGGAGGTAAAGTCGTTTTCTTAGAAGATGGTAGTTTGGACAAATACCAAAGATTGGCATTAGTCACTCGGTATTGATCAAATAAGAAGTGTACATATAAGGGAGGCGATTACAAATAATTGCTTCCCTTTTTTTATATAGTGTAGATTAATTGCCGGTATGATATTATTTCGAGATCACAGAATGATATGCCGTCAAGACGCCACCTATATGATTATTCCAAAAAGTCCAGTTGTGCTTTCCGTCAACTTCTTGGTATTCATGCTTTACATCCAGGTGGCTTAACTTTTCTACAAGCAGCCTGTGAGCTGGTAAAAAGTCCTTAAACCCGTCTTGCTTTCCGTGAACCATATAGACATATGGTATGTCTATATCCTGATTCTGTTCTAAAATGTACATTAGATCATAATTCTTGTAAATACTTGTATCAGGGAGTCCAAAGGCATTTTTTACAATGTCTCTGACTAGTTCTTTGTTTTCCTTATCCTCTTGCCAAAGGTAACTCATTAATGGTATGGAAACCGCTCCACTTAAACTCCCGCAAAAAGTAAAGACATCCGGATGCCTAAATGCCAGGTATAGTGAGCCATATCCGCCCATTGACAATCCGGCAATACCTCTTTTTCTGCTGTCAATTGCATATTTGTCCTCGATGGTGGGTATTAAATCATTTATGATGTAGTCCTCGTACCTTTGATCGGCGTGATAGGCCGAATTGACATAAAATGAATTCTCGCCATCGATAAATACCATGATGACTTGCTCCGCCAGAGGATGCTTCAAAATATCCGTTTTATCTGTCCAATTATTATAATTGCCCCATGCACCGTGAAGCATATAAATGACGGGTAGTTCATTTTTGTCTTCTACATTGGGAATCCAGATGTTAAATGACTTGACTTTATTTACAGATGGGCTGAAAATACTGTCATTGATAAGCTCTCCCTGGCCATAGGTCATTTGGAGTAAACCCGGTAGTATGAAGACTAACCCAATGAATAAAAACTGTCTATAAATATTATGTGTCATCATTCCTGAGCCATGGTTGCTAGGGATATGCCCCCTGAGAAATATATAGCATTCATAAACGCTCGATGGCCTGCAAGCCAATATCCTCGAAATAATGGGTTGTCATGAAAACAAATTACTTTACCTCGTCCGGAGCGATGAAGTGTGATACCGGCTTTGCCTTCAGGAGCAGTGTCTAGCATCTTTGGCATATAGCCTGATAATAGGGCCTGATCACTATACATACCGGGGGATGCATATTTGTTTTTAGGTGCTTCGTAAAAGTCGTTACCTCGTTTAAATACAGCTATACTTGACGTCTCATAACCATAGAACAGGGGATGAGTCTGGTCAATATCCAAGGAAAAGATAGCTCCGCTCATCCATTTGGATCGCCTCTTGTTTACATAGTCGACATAGCGCACTTTTTCAGTAGAGTCTTCTTCGGCGTTCTCCTCTTGATTTGATCTAGATAGGTTTATAAAATTATTGCTACTGAGCCACTGCGCAGCATTGTTAATAGAAATTATGGTTCCTCCTGCATTAACCCATCTTTTCATGTGTTCTTTGTTGCCATCTGTTAGTTTAGGGCTACCACTGACTAAGATCAAATGTGTATACTCATCCCAATTGAGACGGTTAAACTGCCTGATATCTACTAGTGTGACATCTATGTCATATTTAAAGTCAAGGAGGTGCCATACTTCACCACACTCTGTGTAAGAGTAGCCTTCACCAACCATTAACGCAATTTTAGGTGGCTGTATCATAGAGACAGATGGGCTCCCAAGCTTGATACCAGCCGCAGTATTACCGCTGTCAATGCTGTATATTGGAATACCATATCTCACAGCAACGCTTTGCAATGCTTCTTGTATGGCGTCAGCGCTGATTTCTTGTCTTTGTACAGGTATGATGAGGGTACCGGGCTCGAAGCTTTTTGGATTTACACCGTCATATTTTAATTCGAAAGTGTCTTTTGAAAACATAACCCTAAGGCCATTTTGCAATAATGTATTGATTAATGCAGGTGCAAAGTAATCGTGTGTTTCAATAATATAGGCATAGCTGGCCTTCTCCACTCTCTGAGGCCGTCTTACGATGTTTCCGATTTCAAACGGCTCTCCTTTTATTCTTTGTAGCTCAGCTTGATTGGTGATGAGGTCATATTCTATATTCATACTCAATGGAATAGTCCATGATGATACATCATAAAATATGCTGTCCTGGAAAACTGTAGTGGTGTCAAATATCCCTCTGATTAATCTGTGTTGGCGTTGTTCGAGTGGTACGATATAACTCGCTGCCGGGTAATCAACATCATTCTTCTTTACGGCCTCTTTCGTTGAATATATATCAATAGCATGAGTCTCTAATACATTCAAGAAGTGCATGGCTTTTGACTGGTCCTTTCCGCTTTTGAATATATAAGCTTTGACAGGGTGCTGCTTTGATTCATCTATGGCTGATTGGAAAAATTGCCTCTTCCATTCATTAAGGGGCTCCCTGAGTTCCATAGCTGCTTCCAGTGATGATAGCGACGTGGCCACTTGATTACGTATGGTGAATGCAAAGGTCAAGTCTCCAAAAATGCTTTCCTGCACATGTCCTCGAGAACTGGCTTGTTCGAATAGGATACCTATAGCGCCATTAATATCCGGATAAGTAGAACCCTTGCCAAAATAGAAGTCGTCAAAACTCTCCTTCGTATAATAAAGTGAGCCTAATGCATCCAGATACTTCGCATGATAATTTCCTATTTCCTCAGTAAGTTCGAAGGTCTTATCAGGTGTCAATGGATTATTCCTGGATGGGACACCAGGCTGGAAGAAGTAAGTAGAATTAGTACCCATTTCATGATAATCACACACGACATTAGGATACCATTCGTGAAAGCGCTTTACCCGCCCTTGACTCTCAGGATGTACCAAAGGCAGCCAATCCCTGTTCAGGTCAAACCAATAATGATTACTTCGGCCTCCCGGCCATATTTCATTGTGCTCTCTTGAAGCAGGGCTGGCGTTAGGGTTCTTGCTTTTGTGCATATTGACCCATGAAGAAAATCGATTCATACCGTCAGGATTCAAGCACGGGTCGAGTAAGACAATGGTAGAATTCAGAAGTGAATCCACCCTTCTCGACTGGCCCGCAGCTAAATAATAGGCTACAATGACAGAAGCCGATACGCTAGACTGTTCATTGCCATGAACATTATAACCCAGATTGATGACCGTCGGAAGATTGTTGATGTCAACATTTTCGGCTGTTTCTGGGTGAGCCAATTCCATGTGCAAGGATTGTAGATCATCTATATTATTGATGTTGTCTTCAGATGAGATGATAAGGTGAAACAAAGGTCTATTCTCATGGCTCCTTCCATATTCTTTATATAGGACCCTATCGGATTGCTCAGCCAGATGCTTACAATAGTAGACCACTTGATCATGGCTCATATGCCATTCTCCAGGTTCATATCCCATGAAGGCAGATGGTGATTGTATGCCATTGTCAAAGCTCGTTGGCGGTAAATAATAGTGAATGCTAAGCGGAGCGTTCTGTCCCTGTAATCCAGTACTTACACACTGTACAAGAAGCAGCAAAAGTGAGTATTTTATCATTGACTTCATTAAGTTGTTATGTATCATATTAAAATCCGTGTTTAAGAGAAAACGTTTCAGCATCATCAGCGTAAAATATACAAAAGTTGTTAATAAATCTATTCCTGCTATGAATTTGTAAATTGATGAATAGAAAATTCTTAAGATCTCTGCTTATCCGTCAGCTATTTCAATATCCTGGCGTTTATTTTGTCTTTTTGGGCATCACCCTCCACTTCGTTACGGGTCGCTACGTTCCGTGGCTCACTATTCGTTCGGCCTCGATTCCGCTGAAGCTACATCGAGTCTGGCTACGCATACGCTTCGCCACCACTCCACATCGCTGATGCAATGATGCAGATTAAATAACAAGTTGATCCCAACCACCAAATGTTGTTAAAAGTATAACCAGTGTCCTCGCCAGCCGTCTATCCGGTTGTACTCCAAGGTAGGAAACGGAATTTTGATGAAATTGATTACAGAAAATAAAGATCTCAAAAACTTTGACTTTACGTTTAGCTTGTTGAGATCAATATCTAAGGACAGATAATAAGATCGGTACCGCGGGAAGGTGTTGGACAGGTCAAATATGTAATCACCCTCTCGCCATCTATTGGTTTGCCCCCCAAACATATTACCGGCACCATATCCAATGGATAGACCAAGCCAATCTGGCGCAAACCTTTTTTCTTCGGGGATGAATTGGTTTGGAAAAGTAGAGAGCCAGTAAGTTTGTCCGTTATAATCTTTCAGCCATCTCTCAGCGAAAAATGTACCATATAGATCATTAGCTCTTTTATAGGGGGAGGAAAAGTGGTCTCCATTTATGGCTTGAATAGGTTGGCGGTCATAGGCCATAGCCCTTGTCGAAAATTTCATGACAAACACTTGATTATCCCAAAGTGCTTCTTGTAGAGTAAATAGACCAACACCTAAGGTGTTAAAAGCAACATCATACCAAGAGAAACCATAGGTCTCCACAAAACCATCCATGACTTCAATGGTCAATTGCAGAGCGCTGGCAATAGCCGCTGAACTGATTAGAGCATTTGTCTTTGACATACCTGTCCACCTCGCACCTTTGTAAATAACATCAGCTTCATAGTATGCCGTCATGCTATGACCAAATTTATCCATTTGTTTCCATTCCGGCCAGTCATTGTAGAATCTAAATCTACCTCTTGGCTGATTGGCATACCACGCTTGATCCAATGCTATGACGGCACCGGTATACACAGCTAGTCCCGTACCGGCTAATGGATAGAATCGCTTGGTAGAAAATGTATCTAAAGGCTCAAAAAATGAAGTCTCTTGCGCATCAGATTTATTATGAAAACCGTTAATGAATACTGTTATTAAACATATAAGCGTTAACTGTTTTGTGAGGGTCAAAAAGTTAAAGTAAACATTTAATATTTGATTATATATTCTCATTGATGGCAATAACATTTAAAAGCTGTATATTTCGACTTCTTAAGGATGTTGCAATTAGAAAAAGTTATATATGATATTAAAAAGATATACAAAACTAATTCTTTTTACATTATGTAGCCTGCCATTGTTCAGTCAGGACTTACATTTTTCTCAATT
>SLDF01000295.1 GCA_007125435.1 Saprospiraceae bacterium | reverse complement strand
CACGCTGTTTTGTTTTCTTTATTTGTGTTCGTGAATCTCCTTCGTCGATTTGAAGCCGTAATACCCGCCTGCTGCCATCGACAGGTGGCGGGCAGGGATTTTCTAATGCATAATTCGGGTTAAAGTCGTACTGAATGATTGAGCCTTTTAATTCGGGTTTAACTAATCAATTTAGAGATGTTATAGTCAATTAGAGATAGAAAGTTGAGGGTATTTATTAATCGCATAGTACCAAAGCATTTTAACTTTATCATTTTTTATACATGGAACAAATAGTGCAAGAAGTAGTGGAAAATATCGAACTGAATAAAATAGAAGATGCCATTGAAGATATCAAGGCAGGAAAAGTTATCATAGTCGTAGATGATGAGGATAGGGAAAATGAAGGTGATTTTATCTGTGCAGCAGAAAGCATCACGCCAGAAATCATCAACTTTATGGCCACTCATGGTAGAGGTTTGATTTGTGCGCCAATAGATGAACACAGGGCTGATGAGTTAGATTTACTGCCGATGGTAAACCAAAATACAGCACTCCATGAGACGGCTTTTACCGTATCAATAGATTTGATAGGTGATGGGTGCACTACTGGTATTTCAGCACATGATCGATCGAAGTGTATACAGGCTCTTGTAGACCCAACATCAAAGCCTTCTGACTTCGCAAAGCCTGGGCATATATTCCCTCTAAGAGCAAAAACCGGTGGAGTATTGAGAAGAACAGGACATACAGAGGCTGCTGTAGATTTGGCAAAGCTGGCTGGCATGAAGCCGGTAGGTGTCCTCGTAGAGATATTGAATGAAGATGGCACTATGGCCAGACTCCCTCAACTCATAAAAATTGCTAAAAAGTTTGACTTGAAAATCATTTCGATTGATGATTTGATCGCCTATCGAATGCGTAATGAACGACTTGTCAAAAAGGAAATAGAGGTCACGATTGATACCGCTTACGGTCAGTTTAATGTCCATGCTTTTACACAATTGACTACCGGCGATGTACACCTGGCTATGGTTAAGGGTAATTGGAAAAGTGAAGATGAGGTTCTTGTTCGGGTTCACTCATCAACTGAAACTGGGGACATCATAGGTACGCTATTTGACGACTATGGAGAGTTACTCCAAAGCTCTCTAAAGAAGATATCTAAAGAAGGTGCCGGTATACTACTCTTTATGAGACACAGTGAAAAGCCTAATAATATCCTTAAGCACCTAAAATCCTTGGCAGTTGACAATCCTTCAGAAGATGACATTAAAACTGAGCAAAAAGACTTTGGTGTTGGAGCGCAAATATTAAGAGAGCTAGGCGTCAAGAAGATAAGGTTACTGACCAAGCAACCCAAGAAAAGAGTTGGCCTCATTGGCTACGGATTGGAAATTACAGAGAATGTAGATTTAAACAGCTAGTTCAGCTAACTACCGAGGAGTAGTTTCAACCTTGAAATTTATTCAATACTACTCTTTGGAGGTATTCTAGAGAAAGCTGGGATTTTAGTGCCATCTGCGATCGTAGTAAAGTTGCCAATGGCACTCACCTGACCTATAGAGACATCATTGCCTATATTACAGCAGTGGCCAATATTGACTATTTCTGCAATTCTGCAATTATTTCCTATATGCGTTTTGACGCCTATGCAACTTCTGACACCGATAGCAGTATGATGGCCTATATGAGTAGAGTACCCTAACATACAATCCTGATCAATAATAGTATGATCTCCTATGGTAATGCGTCCTACCTTCACTGTTTTTTGATCAATACTGACTTTGTTAGTGCCCAGGACTATTCCATCTCCTAAATATGACATTTTACCAATTTGAAGTAGAGGCAAATCTCTGATCCAACATTGAGGATACAATGTAAAATCAACTTCCCCTTCATACCCAAAAACTCTGAAAAACCTGGTTTGGAGCTTTTTATCCGTCAGTATCGCATTCATGAGCTTATAGTCCGTCAAAAACGACTTGAGCATCCTTGTGTAATAGCCCCTATGAACATAAATAGGATCATCAGGGCCTCTTTTAAACTTCCCCGGTTTAATGTGAAGAATGGCTTCTTGTAGTTTTGCATCCTCGCTTATTTGATTGAGGATTTGTATCGGTGTCTGAGATGGGTTAAGCATGATATCAGAATTACTTTATTGATTCTCTTTACTTTATCACACTTAATAGTAGCCAAAAGTTAGGACATATTCAAAAAAAGTTGTGAGTTTAAAAACATGTATTCAATTTTTTTGCTTGTTGGCATCACCCTCCTCCTGCCGTCGTCGGGTCGCTACGCTCCGGGGCTCGCTATTCGCTCGGTCCTACGGACTCACTCGCATACGCTCATGACCCACTCCACATCGCTGATGCTTTACAAGAGTAAAAGAGACACTTTGTATAAAACCCGGAAAAACTGATGTTGATACTCAAAATCTTAACTTTCTATTTTAGACCTTGAGTTAAGTGAATTTCAGGCCATTCCAAACCAATGCCTTTTAATAGCTGTGTATTATGTGATTAATACAATATATGGCATATGAGATAGCCAAAGAAGCATTTTTGGTAGCGTTATTTTCATGTAGTCAGTATGAACAATAGCACTTCGGTATCGCAGCAGTGCTGCGGAGTGGGTCCCTCTCCAATTCACTTGGAGAGGGAGACGCGAACGAGCCTTAGCGAGTGAGCGGCCGAGCGAATAGCGAGCCCCGGAGCATAACGACCCCTTCCCACTCTTTGGGAAGGGGTGCTGCCCAAGGAATAAATAAGTAAACAACTTGGGAATGCTCATGGAAACAGCTGATGTATGGTTATGTAGACTATTTTCAAAAAAATGTGGATATTATTGTTCGTGAAATGAATTTCATATATTGTGGTATTGATTTTGCTTTTAATATGGTTGGTGTCTTAAAATTATTTAGGGTGTTTAATAATATGTATCAAGTATGAGACAAATTTACATTTTGATTATTGGTTTGTTTTTGGCGTTTCAGTCATTTGCGCAAACGGCTCAAGTACAGTTTTTTCATAATGTGCCAACACTTGGAACGGATGGCGGGCCTGTATTTGATGTATATATTAATGGTACGTTGAATACCCAGTTGACAGGCTTTGAGTTTAGAAAAGCTACGAGCTTCCTCCCGATACCTGCGGGATTTAATATAGTAATAGATATCCGACAGTCTCCAAGTACTATTATGGATACACCGTTGAGAACATTTTTTCTTGATGGTTTTAATGATGGGGAAGAATATAGTGTCATGATCAGTGGGATATTAGACGATATTGGCTTTTTGCCTGATCTTGCCATCAATATAAATGAGGGTGCGGCATCCTCATCCATTTCTGATGATATGTCATATGTCAATATGGGACATGGTGGCATCTTGCTGCCTCTGATTAAAATAGGTGCCAAGGATGGTGATGATTTATTCGAGGCAGATTATGGTGAGTTTAGTGAATACGCCTTTTTAAGTAGTGAAAAACAATTCATTACGGTTGATGTGACCGGTGTGGATTTTCCATTGACCTTTGAGATAGATTTGGAAGAAAGAGAAGGAGATTCGGGTACGATTTTTGTTTCAGGTTCAGCAGTCAATGCGCCTGAGTGGGGCTTATTCATAGTCTATGCGGATGGTAGTGTCGATAGGATTCAATTAACACCAGTGGGCTATGTACAGTTTTTAAATCTCAGTAGGGATACATTGATTGATATCTATGTCAACAATGAGCTATTGGTGGATAGTCTTGCCATGTGTGAAGGTTCACCTTATATTTTTGCGCCGGCAGAGGACATAATCCAGGTCGGTATAGCACCCGGTGGAAGTGAATCAGCTGATGATATATATGCGGTTTTTGATGCGGGATTTGAGTCTGATAGGTTTCATCAATTTGTATTGAGAGGTGAAAGAGATAATTTGGACTTTCCATTGCGATCTGATATTAATAGGGAAGTTCCCGAGGAGGTAGCTTCTGACTCTTCAACTTTCAATATCGTTCATGCCGTATTGACCGAGGATACATTAGTACTCAGTCAAAAAGAATTTGGTACGCTTATAGATACTATGGTTTATGATTCTTTATACGGTTACCATGTGCGCGAAGGGGATGAGTTTTACCTCGACCTGTTATCAGCAGATGATGGCTCATTGATAGCTTCGTTTATTCTACCGATACATGAAGACTTATTGGGACTCAGTTTTACATTAGTAATAGCTGAGGAAGATAATGAAATAGTCATGAAAATTATTGACGAGAATGGAGTGTCTCAGAGATTGGCTCGGCTTCCCTATAACAGGGTCCAAATCATCAATAATAGCCCGGGAACAAACTATGATTTGTATCGCAATACAGAAAAGATATTTGATAGTCTGACATACTTAAGCGCTACACCATTTCTCAGCCTTCCAGCCGGTATAGATCAAGCTCTTTATTTGGTGCCGGCGGGAAGTGACTCCATCGAGGATTTTGAGCATATTCATCCGTATAATAACAACCCTGATTCATCGTACATCTTCCTTTTCAATGGAAGTATGGAGACAGAGGGCGAATTTGAGTTTGAAGTGCTCACTAAGGAGGATGCTGTATTCGAGACTGACGATTTTAATAATACTGATTTTCAGTTTTTTCATGGTATTTACGATAGTTTGACTATCAGTGCCTCCTTGATAGGTGAGGGGACAGTATTAGAAGGCTTGGTATTTGGCCAGTTTTCTGATTATGAATCAGTGTTATCTGATATCTACTTCATGGAGGTTGTTTTTGAGTCAGAAGAAAACCAGACTTTAACCTATGAGTTTGACTTGAGTGCATTTAGTGGTAGAGGTGTCACTGTTCTTTATCATGGAAGTATCGAGGATTCTAGTGCCAGGCTTATAAGCATTGTAGACACAAGTGGTCAGTTTTTTCCTTTGTCACTTTCATCGATAGCGCGCACGCAGATTATACATGCTTCTCCTGGTTTGGATGTGGATATTTACCTTGACAGTATATTATATTTAGAGGCATTTCAATATCAAAATGCCACATCCTTTCTTAATCTGGAAGCTGATAGTTCTTATCACTTCTTCTTTACACCTACAGGAGCGGGGTCGCCTGATAGTGCTTTTTATGATGTGGTCTTCACGCCTGAGGGCGGCAGAGAGTATGTACTTATAGCTGCCGGTTCTCTAGATGATGAAGAAAGGCCTTTTGATGTATTTGTCAATGATAATGCCCAGTCCTCTGCTGTAGGGTCTGGTCTAGCTAATCTGATGATATTTCACGGGAATATCTCAGATGATGACATAGATATCCATGTCTTAAATGCAGATCCTATTTATCAGAGCGTTGGATATGGTACCTTTTCCGATTATGAAAGCTTTGAAGCTAGTGATACTTACTGGGCTTTATATAGGCCTGAAGATGATAACCCGACTATTGTTTATAATGCCTTGCTGTCGGACTTGTCTACGACTTCATCTGTCGTCATTTACACAACTGTTCAAGACACATTAGAATTGTGGGCGATACGCGCAAGTGGCAACCTCGTAACATTCCCTTCTGTGGATGTAACACGTGGACAGTTTATCCAGAATTCTCCCATGGGAAGCTTGGATATCTATCTCGATAGACAGCCAATTATCGAAAGTATTGATTTCAGAGAGGCGAGTCCTTTTCTATTTTTACCAATTGGACAGACCAGTTTATTTTCCTTTGCATTTGAAGGTACTGACTTTGAATTTGCTGAATTTGAATTCATCTTGGACGCAGACAGCACCTACATATTTTTTGTTACAGGTGTGATTGAAGATGAAGATTTTCCATTTGACATGGTATTAATGGAATCAGTAGAAGAGTTTAATGAGTCATCTGAGCAGGAAGTTTTAGTAAACTTTATTCACGGTAGCAGATTGAGTCCACAAATTAACCTGTCATCAGACCCTGTATTACTAGAATTCGATAATGTCAGATATACAGATAGATTTAAAGGTGAATTAATACCATCTATAGCTAGCGTTATGAGTATAATTGACCTCGGCACGGATACAATTATCGATTATTATTATGTAGACCTTAGAGAATTTGAAGGAGAGGCAGGTAGTATTTGGCTGTCTGGTTTTGACGTAGCCACCTCTGATGATGGCCTGTTTATGGCCTTTAGCGATGGCAGTGTGATTGCTTTCCCCAAAGTTGGGCTGGCTCATATCCAGGTGTTCAATAACTCCAGTGTTGTATTAACTGACTTGGCAATAGATCAAAATTCATTTTTGGAAACGATCGGCAGCCTAGAGGCCTCTACTTTTATAGAATGTCCGGCTGGTATACCTGTAAATTTGCACTTTGACATGGCCGAAGCTGATGATCTAGACTTAGAGGAAACCTTTAGGTCAGGTGAAAGTTACATAGTTATATTGCAGGAAGAACACCTCGGCGATTCTTTATTTATTACACCTGTTATCATTGACTCAGTAAGACGTCAAGCTTTTTTTGATACGCGTACTGATCTTATTTTTTACAATGGCGTTCAGGATAGCGGACCTATTGATGTGGAGTTTAGGAATATCAGTCAACTGTTTAGTGGTCTACCTTTTACGGATCATACGGATTACTTTCAGTTAGTGACTCAAAACTTTATAATGGACACCAATTATGAGCTTGATGGACAGGATACGCTGTCCACACATCTATTGACTATTGATACTTTAGTTGGATCAGCAGGTGTTGCGGTATCTTCAGCTATAAATGGCGATGAACAGAGATTGTCGTGGTATTTAGTACTGACTGATGGCGAAGTTATTCCTTTGGAAGAAGCATTGATAAGTAGAGTACAGTTTTTAAATAACGCATTAGTTGGTGAGGTTGATATTTTTGTTGGAGAGGATCGCTTACTCAATAATATAGACACCCGCGAAGCCAGTGGGTACCTTTCAGTCAATACTTTTGGTGAACGACCTGTGCGCATTCAGCATGTCGATGCAGAAGGAGATACCACAATACTATTAAATGAAACGCTCCCTTTGGAGAATAGAGTAAATTACATATACATTGTCAATAGTATCCCAGATTCAGATGATTCAGGCATTAGCAGTCACCTGATAGAAGATGCTTTTATTACTACAGATCCATTTACTGTCTTCAACACAAAAGTGCATCATGGTGCACCGATTACACAAAATTTGAGCCTTGAAGTTGTAGATGGTGAAATATTAGCAGAGAATATTGATCAAGGAAGTTCAGGAAGTTATAGTCTCCTGGAGCCTGCAGAATACCAATTTAGAGTGATATTAGACCCTGAAGGTCTAACACCACAGATAATAAACTACGGAGGCGATCTTAGATTACTTGGCGGTCAATCTCTGATCATTTTCACTTCCGGTGACCATGGTGCTGACGGTATAGGTTTGTATGGATTATTGCCCAATGGCGTCGTATTTCCTTTTGAAATTCTTGTATCCACTTTACCACAAATTATCAATGATGAAAATATGTCATTATTCCCGGTACCAGCCGACAATGTGATATATCTTGACGTTAAAGACCTGGATGTGTTTACCGATATGGAGGCATATATCATTGATGTGAATGGGAAAGTTATACAATCCCAAAGATTAAAACAAATTAATAACCAGCCGATACAAATTGATATCCATAGACTGCCTTCAGGGTTTTATAATATGCAAGTAAAGACTGATTTTGGAATAAAAACCATACCATTTATAAAGCAATAAGACCTGACTATAAATCATATTATTCATTTACATAGTAAAAATTCTTCGTAATGCATATATCCCATCAAAGGATGTTTCTTATGATGTTCGTGTTGCTTTTGATCAGAGTTAGCACTACTGCCCAAACCAACGCTTCCCAACTTGACCTTGATGAAATCATGAAAGGCAATGACTTTATCGGTCATAGTCCCGAGCGTCCATTCTGGTCTTTAAACGGTGATACATTATACTATTATCAGAAGGAGAGTGAGTTTTCAAGGTCTTTTCTAAAGGCTTATATCATGGCGACAGGTGAGCATAAGACATTAGACATCAGCAGAGAGATCAAGGTCAAAAATATCCCCTTTATGTCAGATGTCAAAACCAAGAATCCTGATGTTTTTATGTCAAATGGTCAGGTGATATTGTGGGATCCCGAAACAAAAAATAACAAAACCCTTTATCTCGATGATGATATTGTCCAGCCATTGATTTCCAATGATGGCAGATCGATTTTTTACAGAAGGGGTGAGAATTGGTTTCGTCATCACATTGCAGATCAGCAAATTATTAGGTTGAGCGATATCCGTAAAGAGAATAAACCATCAAAAGAATCTTCACTGTCCTACATTGAGAAAAAAGAAATAGAGCTTTTTGAATACATACGACATGAGCAAAGTCAAGAAAAAGCTGACAGCTTATATCGATCCGAAAGGGAGGAGTATAAGAGATTAAAGAAGGTTTACACCGGCAAAGACAACAATGTAATACCACTTGGTATAAGCATTGATGGGCGATATGCTTTTTATGCCCTTGAAAAGAAAAGTCGATCAGTCAGAAAAACAGAGATTCCCAATTGGGTCAACCAAGACGCTCATGTTACGACTACTCAAGCCAGGCCTAAGGTAGGTGAAGCATCTCCAGGACAGGAGCTTCTCGTTGTTGACCTTTTCAGCCAGAGCCATTTTATTCAAGATTTTTCAACACTAAGAGGTATCAAGGATAAACCTACATATTTGAAAGAATACATTCAAGAGGGCACCTCTTTTGATAGTAAAGTATCCGAACCTAGAGATATAAGATTTCGACGCTATTTATCATCAAAAAGTGGTAGTAAGCATGTTATAGAGTGTTATGCAGTAGATAACAAAGATAGATGGATTATTGAAATGCTACCTGCAAGTAAATCCTTCAAGTTGATAGATAGACAAAGAGACGAAGCATGGGTGTTAGGGCCTTATATATCGAGTATGTCAGCCATAGGTTTCATAGGTAAAAGTGATTCTCTGTACTTTATAAGCGAGAGTTCAGGATATGCCCACCTTCATATTTATGATTTCTTTTCTTCCAAAACAGAGTCGCTAACATCTGGCAATTATGAGATACACCAAGTGACCTTATCCAAGGATAAGAAAAAGTTCTATTTGAAGGCTAATAGAGAACATCCTGGCATTTATCATATATATGAACTTAGAATATCTGATCAAAAGTGGAACCAGTTAACCTTCAAACCCGGTAATTGGGATTTGTTTTGGAACCATGATGAGACCCAGTTTGCAGCGCTTTCCTCAGAGTCAAATAAACCTCCTGAGTTATATCTGGTTGATGATGATGGCTTTTTCTATGCCATCACTAAATCAACAACATCTGACTTCAATGACTACGATTGGCGAAAACCTGATGTCATTAGGTTCAAAGCCTCAGATGGACAAAGGGTTTATGCCAGACTTTATAAGCCTCAAGCCGAAACTAAGAATAATGCCGCTGTAATCTTTGTTCATGGTGCCGGTTACTTGCAAAACGCTCATCATTTCTGGAGTTCTTACTATAGGGAGTATATGTTTCACAATTTTCTAGTTGATCAGGGTTACACAGTACTCGATATTGATTATAGAGGCAGTAAGGGCTATGGTAGAGATTGGCGAACCGGTATATATCGACATTTGGGCGGTCTGGACCTTAGTGACCATATTGACGGTGTACAGTTTTTAATTGACTCATTGGAAATTGACTCTAGTAGAGTTGGTATCTATGGAGGTTCATACGGTGGCTTTATCACATTGATGGCGCTCTTTAAACATCCTGGTACTTTTGCTTGCGGTGCTGCTTTGCGGTCGGTTACTGACTGGGCGCATTACAACCATGGATATACCAGTAATATCCTTAATACGCCTGAAACTGACCCAGCTGCATTTGAACGAAGCAGTCCCATTAACTTTGCAGAAAACTTAGCCGATCATTTATTAATCCTTCATGGTATGGTAGATGATAATGTACAATTACAAGATGTTGTTCGCTTGTCACAAAGGTTGATTGAATTGAAGAAAGATAATTGGAACGTAATGTATTATCCTGTAGAAAAGCATGGTTTCAGGCAGCATTCTTCTTGGTTAGATGAGTACCGTAGGATTTACAAGTTGTTTCAGGAGCAACTTTTGGATTGATTCTTATTTCTCAATTGTAGATTTCAATATTTATTTTAGCAGCGTACGATTTTTATGAGGGCATGTGCTTCGTTACAGTGGGTGTTTTTTTCGCTTTGGGCATCACCCTTCACTTCGTTACGGGTCGCTTTTAAGAGTCTGAAAACAGCCATCTTAATGATCCCAAGTCTTGCTCTTTTGAGCAATCTCTTCGAAAAAAAAATACTTACGGAGTCAGGCTACCCTTGATGCCATCTTCAAAGGCTAGACCGCTGCACTGCTTGATAATTTTACTTTATACTT
>SLDF01000356.1 GCA_007125435.1 Saprospiraceae bacterium | reverse complement strand
TCAAATATTTTGTGTTGAAGTGCTTCAGGGAGACGCTCTAAAAACTCCAATCGTGTTAACAAATACATCCATTTCTCAAATTTAGTTTCCAAGTCCTCAACATTTTTATTGAACTTGGGCGTCTCTATGTAAATGAAGCTCAGTTTGTCATTGAATACCTTTCCTGTTTCCACTTCAAGCAGTTTTACTGTGTGGAAATATTTTTCAGAGTCAACCTCTGGATCTCTCAAAACAAAATCCAATAAGGAAATACAATACACCGGATATAACCTAAAATCCCACTCTCCCTTTACTGCCTGCTCTTGAATGGCGAATGTAGTGTAATACAAAGATCGCTCTTTATAGTGGGTCTGAAAAAACTTTTGCATCTCGATGATAATCCGCTCTCCGCTCGCTGTCCTGCAAAAGATATCAAATACCACCTTGCGATCTAGTTCTGAAGTACCAAGATGCTCATTCTTGGCGTATTCTAAGTCCACAATTTCACCTACCTCTTCTTCCAATACTGCATTTAAGAAATCCAGCAAGATATCCTTACTTGCTTCCTCTCCAAAGAGCTTTTTAAAACCGAAGTCGGTAAAGGGGTTTATGTTGCGTGGTAAAGGGTTCATAGAGTAAATATAAGCTTTGTTCGAATTTTATACAAATTCTGTGTATAAGGTGTGTACTTCAAAATAGCATTTCTCCTGATCATGCATCAGCGATGCGGAGTGGGTCACGAGCGTATGCGAGTGAGTCCGAAGGACCGAGCGAATAGCGAGCCCCGGAGCGTAGCGACCCGACGACGATAGGAGGAGGGTGATGCCCAAAGCTATAAAATGTAAAACACCTGAAAAATTCTTATGGACAATAGGGAGTTTAACCCGCTTTATGCAATAGGGTTTCGAGGAGAGGATTTTAACATTTATCCGCACCCAATTCTCCGATAAATAAACTTACGTTTATATTTGACTTCAAATCAAATGGACCGATGCCACTACATATACAAAGTGATGACTACTACATGGATCAAGCATTGATACAGGCCGAGAAAGCTCTGGAGCAGGGCGAAGTGCCGGTAGGCTGTGTCTTAGTCGCACCCAATGGAATGATCATAGCAAAATCGCACAATCAAACTGAAATGCTGAATGATGTCACGGCTCATGCTGAGATGATTGCCATCACAGCAGGCTCTGATCATATTGGCGGAAAATACCTCAGCCAATGTACACTGTACGTCACACTCGAGCCCTGCCCGATGTGCGCTGCTGCCCTGCGATGGGCTCAGATAGGCAAACTGGTCTATGGCGCTGAGGACGCCAAGAACGGTTATATGCGATTTGGCAACGAGATGCTGCACCCTAAAACTAAGGTGCTATTTGGCATCCGACAAGATCGCTGTGAGCAACTCATGAAAGACTTTTTTCAACAGCTCAGACTGAAGAAAGGATCGTCATAATTTGTGCACAAATGCGTGCTTTTCTTATGTGACATGAGGTCGATTACTATCCCCACTTCATTGTCTATGCATTCATGTACATCACATCCTTCACGGCCTTGATGACTTTCTCTGCATTGGGCAAATAGGCCTCCACAAGTGTCGGTGCATAAGGCAAGGATGTATCGGCAGAGTTTACTCGCGTCACAGGAGCATCCAGATAGTCAAATGCATACTTTTGTATTTCATAGGCGATTTCTGCTGACACACCATACATAGGCCAGGATTCATCCACTGCCACTATGCGGTTGGTCTTTTTTACGGAGTCTACTATCGTCTGGAAGTCAAGCGGGCGTATGGTTCTAAGGTCAATCACCTCTGCTGAGATACCCTCTTTCTCCAGTTCATCAGCAGCTTCCATGCACACCTTGACCATTTTATTGAAGGATACCAGTGTCACATCACTTCCCTCTCTGGCCACCTTGGCCTTGCCTATGGGTACCAGGTATTCTTCTTCCGGCACTTCGCCCTTATCGCCATAGCAAATCTCTGACTCCATCATACAGATGGGATCGTCGTCTCTGATTGCACTTTTCAATAAGCCTTTAGCATCATATGGATCGACTGTAGAGATAACTTTGATACCCGGAATATTCCCCATCCATGACTCGAAGGTCTGACTGTGCTGCTGAGCCAACTGGCCGGCAGCACCGGTAGGGCCTCTGAATACTATCGGACATTTGAACTGACCTGCGGATTGAGATAATGTCTTCGCTGCATTATTAACGATCTGGTCAAATGCCAAAACAGCAAAATTCCAGGTCATAAACTCGACTATTGGCCGCAGTCCATTCATAGCTGCACCGACGCCAATACCGGCAAACCCTAGCTCAGCAATCGGTGTATCAATAACGCGCTCCGGCCCAAACTCGTCCAACATGCCTTTACTCACTTTGTAAGCGCCGTTGTACTCCGCTACTTCTTCACCTAGTAATAATACAGTATCATCACGACGCATCTCTTCGGACATTGCCTCATTCAATGCATCTCTTAGTGTTAATTCTCTTGACATCTTTATCTCAATTTTTTTGAAGTCCCAAAAGTAATATAATTCATTTTAATCCCATAAAGTTTATTTTATGGATGCCATATGGTCGTCTATCTTTTTGGTCGCTATTTGTTTTACCGGTATTTTCATGAAGTTACCAGAGCTCATAAACAGCGAACAATAACCGCCCCAGTCCACGTCTTCCAGATAGGCTTGCAGTTCATCTTTCTGAGTAAATACCTTCAGATTATCATGCATGAAGGCTTCCCTCACATACTTTTCACCTAGAGCAGGCATTCGCTTCATGGCCAGCGTATGTTCATCATAAAACACAATGGCTTCGTCTGCTTCTCGCATAGTGTAGGCATATTCTTGTAAGAATGCTTTGTTCAGACTGCTGAATGTATGTAGCTCCAGCACTGCCCTGATGCCCAGATGATGATATTGCAACTTGACCGCCTGTATACTTGCTTTCACCTTAGACGGTGCATGGGCAAAATCAAAAAACACACAAGCCTGATCATGGTCTATAAACTTTTGCAGTCGACGTGACGCACCGCTAAAGGTCTTGATGGCATCTATAAAAGCCCTCTTCGACACGCCCATAGAGGCACAAACACAAAATGCAGCGTTCATATTCTCTAAGTTGTGTCTGCCAAACATTTCCAGCTCCACCCATTCCCCATCTACCAGCACCGATCCATAGTGGCGCTCATCAGCATCCGGAAAAACACTGTAGGGACTAGACCCCGCTGGCGCATCAGCCGTCAGCATTATGTCAGCTATGTCGCTATCGTGGGCATAGTAAAACAACTGCCCCTCTTTGTCCATACTCTCTATGAATTGACGAAACTGATCTTTGTAAGTCTCAAACTCCGGAAACACATTGATATGGTCCCATGCTATGCCCGTCAATACAGCTATATTCGCCCTGTAATGCAAAAACTTAGGCCTCCTGTCCAGGCAAGAACTGAGGTATTCATCGCCCTCTATGACCATAAGCGGAGCATCAGAGAATCGAGCTGTATGTTCAAATCCCGGTATCTGTGCTCCTACCAGATAATCAAAGTCCGCACCTGTCTCCTTGAGCACATGCATGATCATCGAGGTCGTCGTCGTCTTACCATGACTACCTGCGATCACGACCCGCTGCTTACCCCTGGCCATTTCATAGACAAACTCCGGATAAGAATACACCTTCACGCCCAGCTCCAGCGCCCTCGCCAGCTCAGGATTATCTGACCGAGCATGCATCCCTAGTATCACTAGATCAATACTGGTATGTATGCGCTCAGTATCCCATCCGATGTCATCCGGCAATAGCCCCGCCTCCTCTAGCCGAGTCCTCGCCGGATCATATATTTCGTCATCACTGCCGGTCACATCGTGCCCATTGGCCTTCAGCGCTAGCGCTATATTATGCATGGCACTACCTCCTATCGCTATCAAGTGTATCCTCATGAGTGTAAAGTTACGATTTATCCTACCATCATTTGTTATGTTAAAGATATATTTCATTTTGTCGCTTGGGGCATCACCCTCCACTTCGCTACGGGTCGCTACGTTGCGTGGCTCACTATTCGTTCGGCCTCGATTTCGCTAAGGCTGCATCGAGTCTGGCTGCGCATTCGCTTCGCCACCACTTCACATCGCTGATGCATAAAACCCGATTCACCCTGCTAATTTCAGCTACAATAAATAAAGCAACGGGCGAAATCCGGAAAATATTAATCATGCAATACTAGACAGAATATAACTACGTTAGAAAATTATGTATCTTTGCGCTGCAAAAATCAGCAATACACTGAACTTTGATCGCTCAAAATTCATTATGTGCGATGAATGCAATGTACAATTGACACATGCAATCCATTTACATATTAACAAATACTAAAAGATGAAAAAGAATAATGTAATGCTCAAGGTTATCGTCGTCGCTTTAGCGATTGCCTTTGCTTTTTCTACCACCTCTTGTAATCGTGGCTATGGTTGCCCCAATAATTTCTCAGTAGAAGTATCAGAATAGATTATAATCATATGTCGACGCATAGCTGGCCACACATTAAGTCTGTACAGGATATTGATCGTATCATTGATGCCTCGCATGAGAAGCCCCAGCTTATCTATAAGCACAGCACCAGATGTAATCTATCAGCGACAGTAAAACTCAGACTTGAGCAATGGGACAAAACAGCAAGACTGCTTCCCATCCATTACCTCGATTTGATCAGTTATAGATCTGTATCCGACTATATCGAAAAGCACTTCAAAGTACTACATGAGAGTCCACAAGTCTTGATCATATCAAAAGGTCAAGGCATATACGATGAAGACCACTTCCGTATCAATGGAGAAGACATCGAAAAAGCACTTCACACGGCTATGGCTTGAAATCCATTGAATTTCCACCATTATGTCTTTGATTATCACCGATGACGGATCCCATTCATTCATTTCCAGTACATTTGGAGAAGCCTATCACAGTCGTCATGGGGCCATCACAGAGAGTCAACACGTATTCATAGAGGCGGGACTAATACCAGCACTAGCGACAAAAAGTGATCTACACTTATTAGAAATAGGACTCGGTACAGGGCTTAATGCTTTGCTGACAGCCATCCATGGCATTCCCGAGCAGAAGTCCATCCATTACACAGCCTTTGAAAAATACCCGGTTACACTTGAAGACGCTACCCGGCTCAACTACATCACAAACTTACAGGCAGAGGAATGGGCGTCATTTTTTGAGGATCTTCACCGATGTTCATGGGACGAGGATGCAAACTTGCATGAATATTTTACGCTACACAAGATCAAAGCTGACTTCACCACACTATCTGTTACTGATAAATATGACCTGATCTATATGGATGCTTTTGCCCCCAATGCCCAGTCAGCCTTTTGGGAACAGCCATTCACTGACCAGCTTGCAGCAGCACTCAAGCCCGGAGGTACCATAGTGACTTACTGCGCCAAAGGCAGCTTCAAGCGCGCCCTCAAGTCCGCCGGCCTCGAAGTAGAAGGTTTACCCGGCCCACCCGGCAAACGAGAAATGACAAGAGCTAGAAAAGTATGATATAAAAAAAGTAGTAAGAGCTATGCGCTGCGGATAAAAAGAACTTCAACCTGAATTATGTATATTACAATGATAAAAAGAGTAACAAACACCCTTTCTATATTCACCATAATATCGCTGGCCATGAATGCGTCCTTTTCACAACAAGATGATCGCCATGATCTTTCCCATACCTTATTTTTTCCATTTTCGATCGATATTGACCCTATGGAGAAGTTGCTACTCGTCAATTTCGAACAAGACCCGGATAAAATTTATGTTGGTTTTGAACCACAGGTGTTCGATGATAGCATCAATGGGACAGGACACTTAATCATAGGCTGGAGAACCGATAAGAAGGTAGATGTATATCACCAAAAATCACTCAATATCGACCCATCCAAATACAATATAACAGGCAATGGCCTTCATAAAGCTATACCTACAGAGATGGAGATAGCCCACTTCGAGGTCAATGACCATGGTGTACAAGCCCATTATAAATTTAAAGATATCTCCGACAGAGCCATAGAGGTCAAAATTAAAGAAAGCAGCACAAAGAAAAGAAAGCCTTTTGGCATATTGGCACCCATGGGCGATGCTACAGCCAATCCCAAGTCGATGCCCCTGATATTGCTGCATGACTTTTATTTCGTCCGACATAAACACACCGAATCACTTGTCTCCATAGACGGTCAAACGCACAATCTGGATCAACTGCCCATGCGGGTAGATTGGCAAAAAATGACCTTTGCACGATATAGCACTAAGCCATTGATCGCCACACTCAATCCTGAGCATAATGGCACCATAGAAGGATTACAGGCAATAGTCGGCCAAAGCAAAGTCGATAAAAATGCATATACCTATCAGTTAGAATGGCTTGATGACGTGCCATATCTGAAGTCCATGACTGTCAACAACAACATCTATCCGATCACTATGCGCTTTGACCCTGCTTTTCCATGCGCGAATAGTATAGCTGATCATTCCATCGTAAGAGGTAAGTTTAAAATTTCAGGTCATGCTTCCGTAGGTACCATTGCCGGCCATTATAAAGCTGAAGCGAACGATAATAAAATGAATATTCAAATCGTAGCCGATAAGGGGTGGAAACCAAAGACCACGAAGTTTTCCACATGGTTTCTCTTTACAGTGGCAAGGATTTTTAAAAAATGGCCTACCACGTATCAATGGGATGCCATCATGACTAAGGCAGAGGACAATTCATGGCACTTACAGTCACAATGGATACGCACAGGTAGAATAGCAAAGGACTAATGAAGAGACATATGGATCCTATGCATCAGATGTATATTTTTGCCAATAAGCAAATAAGGGAGCTTGCGAAAATATATGAGAGCTTTTCTCCCGATATACAGAATGCACGACCAGTTGAGAATACCCTACAGATTTTGACCGGGTTCAACATACAGGCAGGTCTTTAATTCACAAGGTTTCTAATCAAACTTCATAGTAGTCTGCGTATCGCTTTAGCATTTACAAAGATGACTTAAAGAGTAAATACAGCATATAGAGGGATATTTACAAGCCAATCTTCTTCCCTATATTTACTCATTGAAAATCTCTTGGCAGACGCCGTAGCATATTTCTCTTCAAATACCCTCAAACTCTTTGCTTTTAAATTTTCTTCTGCTTTTACCTCGATAGGCACTATATTTTGATCCGCTTGTAGGACAAAGTCAACCTCAGAAGTTCCAGACTTACTTGTCCAATAATACAGTTCGTAGTTTTGCTTTAGCTCTTGAGCTACAAATTGCTCTGTAAGTGCCCCTTTGTATTCAGTAATAATTTTGTTTTTATCCAATAAAATTTTCTCGCTCATACCAGCCATTGCATTGATCAATCCAACATCAATAAAGTAAAGTTTGAACATATCAAAGTTAGCATAAGACTTTAGTGGCATACCTGGTTTGACAACGTGTATCGATTTTAGGATTAGACCGGTATTAACCAACCAGTTAATGGCAGCTTCAAATTCTTTTGCCCTGGCTCCTTTTTTCACTTGCCCGTATATGAATTTCTTATTCTCTTTTGATAATTGTGCCAGTATTGATTGCCAAACCAATCTGATCTTTGGTACGATTTCTATTGGAGCATACTTAGCAAAATCATTTTCATATCCTGATAATATATTGGACTGAACCTTTCTCACTTTTATAAAGTCCTTTGTATTCAAATACATCTGGACGGCCTCAGGCATGCCACCGACAAAATAGAATAAACGCAAATGGTATATTAATTTATCGTGAAACGGTTCTATGATTTGCCATTCTCTATTTTGCAGAGCTTTTGCCAATAGCTTTTCACCGGCATTTATTAAAAATTCTTCGAAGCTCATGGGATACAAGTCCAACATATCAACCTTACCAACAGGAAATGTACTGTTCTGTTGTATTGAGATGCCAAGCAACGACCCTGCTGCCATTATATAGTAATCAGGAGCGTTTTCATAGAAATACTTCAATGCTGTTAATCCTTTCTCAGCTTCCTGAACTTCATCTAATATTATAAGCGTATCATCGGGCGTTATTTTTTCACCTGATTCTATTTCAAATATGGATAATATGCGTGTAATCGAAAAATCGTCTTGAAATATCTGTTGCAAACGCACACTACTTTCAAAGTTAATATACACCACCTTTTCAAAGCACAACTTACCAAATTCCTTCATAATCCAGGTCTTGCCAACCTGCCGCGCACCTTGAATGATCAAAGGTTTACGATATGATTGATTCTTCCACGATACTAGCTCATCAAATATTTCTCGAAACATATTCTTGGCGATTCTATCTCACAATGATCAAAAATAAGGCTTTCCTTAGAATAAATGTATAATAACACACTTTTTCCTTTTAAAAAATGTCATACTATACACTTTTTCCTTTTAAAAAATGTAAATCATCCCTATCGACCACCTGAAAAAAGAATACTTTGTGAGACCAGGTCAGTAGAAAGCAAAACGTAGCAAGCGCCACAATCCTACAAATGTATCATCCCCATAAAGTCTCTGAATATAAACTAAACAGGAAAAAGAAAAAGCGTAGATATTACCCTATATCTACGCTTCTTAATAAAACTATCTCAGTAAAAGGCATCAATCCCTCTCCGGTATCAATACCATCTTAAAGTCGCAGATATCCTCGATATCGCGATCATCAGCCGGGACTACCGACATTGTTAAAAATAAGGTGTCTATTGTATGGTTAGCCATGCCACTACACCTTATATAATCTATAGGATAATCTAGCTCAGGACAGGCCTTGTGAGTATCAATAACTAAATCAAAGAACACTTCAAATTCATCCTGACCACCTTCTCCAACTGGTAAAGACCCACTGCCCGGCCCAGTTCCTCCTCGATACACATCCTCTGTTTCTTTATCTTTATAAATGGTTATAACATTACATGTGCCAACTAAAATGGGTGAAGAACTGCCTGAACTGCATCGACTAAAACTAACCAAAAAGTCCGGCACACATCTGCAATTATGATCATCTTCAATAAGCCTAAAACCCCTTACAGTCTCAGTACTTTCATAATACATGCAACTTCTATACTCTTCACCTAATGATTCTCCTCCAAACATGAACATCTCTGGATCAATGCATCTACAAGCACCTCCGTCACAAATGGTATTCTCTCTGCAATCATATAAACAGAGGTCGCCATCATCATCGCAGCAAGACGCCAAGGTAAATGCAGCTATAGAGACTAGAGTGACGTAATAAACAAAGAAATTTAATTTGTTTTTCATGGTGTGGTTATTTTAAATTGGGGATTCATAAATAATACTTTATAAGCTGCTATCGGATCGATGCTCCTTCATCTCTTATTTTTCAATATCTTAGTAAAAACAAGCCAATAGCTACCCAATAGCTTTAAAATCATTTTCAAAAATATAAAAAATGATCTTTTTGATGATAATAAGGCAAAAGAAAAATGAAGCGCAGTTACTTTTCCTTGCCTGCGCTTCATTAATCATATACTCTAATTGTAAGGGCATCAATCCCTCTCCGGTATCAATACCATCTTAAAGTCGCAGATATCCTCGATATCGCGATCATCTAAAGGAAAAACTGTCATTGTCAAAAACAAGGTATCTACTACTTCGTTAGCCATTCCTGTAATTGTGATATAATTGACCGGATAATCTAACTCTGGACAAGCATAATTCGTATTGGTACCTATGGTAAATGTAACCTCAAACTCATCAATACCACCTTGCTCAATAGGTAAACTACCGCTCCCTAAGCCTCCACCTCTCATATACACGTTATCTGTAGACTTTTCCTTAAGTATAACATGTGCAATACAATTACCTATTATTATAGGCCCAGAACTACCAGAGCCACAATTACTAAAACTAACCAAAAAGTCCGGCACACATCTGCAATTATGACCATCTTCAATAGGCCTAAAACTCCTTACAGTCTCAGTACTTCCAAAATACATGCAACTTCTATACTCTTCACCTAAGGATTCTCCTCCAAACATGAACATCTCTGGATCAATGCATCTACAAGCTCCTCCGTCACAAATGGTATTCTCTCTGCAATCATATAAACAGAGGTCGCCATCATCATCGCTGCAAGACGCCAAGGTAAATGCAGCTATAGAGACTAGAGTGGCGTAATAAATAAAGAAATTTAATTTGTTTTTCATGGTGTTATTTTAATAGGGGTTCATAAATAATACTTTATAAGCTACTATCGGATCGATGCTCCTTTACCTCTTATTTTTACAAACCTTAATGAAAACAAGCCAATAGCTTTAAAATCATTTTCAAAAATATAAAAAAATGATCTTTTTTATGACAATAAGGCAAAAGAAAAATGAAGCGCAGTTACTTTTCCTTGCCTGCGCTT
>SLDF01000194.1 GCA_007125435.1 Saprospiraceae bacterium | reverse complement strand
TATTGCGGCAATCCCTATCAAGATCTTGAAATACCCTTCCCTTTATGACTGCACAATATTTATCCTTTACAATATTGCCCACCACAGGTATAATTGCGTCATCACTACCTATGACTTCAATCTCATTAGGGCAATTAGCAAAGACCACTTCTGTATCTCTAGTGTTCAAAATATTAAAATGTAATTCAAACAAAGGTGTGTTTGATGGTAGCGTTTTTCCAATTAAATCATTATCAAACCATAGAATATTGACTGAAGATCCATTCTCAGCGTTAAAATCATCTGTTGATAAGGTTGGAAAGGCTAGTATCTCTACACGATTGAACTCTAAGCTCAATTCATTGAACCTAAAACTCCCCTGAATAGCCAATACATCAAGCGAACCTGATGCGGCGATCTCAACAATTAATTGATCACCTTCTATTCGCTGATTATCAATGATGGTCATTTGTCCTGTAGCGACAGTCGATAAAAACATTGCAACAAGATATGTTGTGATTATTCTGAAAGAGAAAGTATAAACTGGTTTCATAGCATTTACATATATAGGACAAATATAATATATAAATACCTGAACAGACAAATATATATTATATTTTTATTCTATATATAAGTGTGCCATAAATATAACCAACAATATTGCAAGGCATTAAAAAAGCCTCATAGCTATACTATGAGGCTTTTTTATTAATATTTAATAATGGCTTACTTTTCAGAAGCTAAGCTTGCTGATAGATAATCTCTATTCATCAAAGCAATATTATCTATTGATATACTTTTAGGACATTCAACTTCACAGGCTGCATGGTTGGAGCAAAATCCAAAGCCTTCTTTATCCATCTGTTTGACCATATTTTTGACTCTTGACTTACGCTCTGGCTGTCCCTGAGGGAGTTTTGCGAGCTGGGAAACTTTGGCACTGACAAAAAGCATAGCTGATCCATTAGGACAAGCTGCTACGCATGCGCCACAGCCGATACAAGCTGCTGCTGAAAAGGCACTGTCTGCGTCTTCTTTTGAAATAGGCAAGCTATTGGCATCGCGAGCATTTCCTGTGTTTACAGAGACAAAACCACCGGCAGACATGATGCGGTCAAAAGATGAACGGTCAACAGCTAAATCCTTAATGACCGGGAATGCTACTGATCGCCATGGCTCAATCGTAATGGTATCGCCATCTTTAAATGATCTCATATGTAACTGACAAGTGGTTGTACCTGTATTTGGTCCGTGAGGTCTACCATTGATATACATACTGCACATACCGCATATACCCTCTCTACAATCATGATCAAAAGCAACGGGATCACCCCCACTTTCGATGATTTGTGCATTCAATACATCAATCATCTCCAGGAAGGACATATCAGGAGATACATTATCTATATTATGAGTTTCAAACTGACCCTTAACTTTGGCATTTCTTTGGCGCCAGACTTTTAATGTAAGTTTCATTTGTTTCTTTTATCTATTTAATGAATAACACTGTGTTACAGTTTAGTACGATGGTTACTTGTAGCTTCGCTGAGCGATTTTGATATTTTCGTATGCCAGCTCTTCTTTATGTAACTCAAATTTACCGTCTCCTTTATTTTCCCAGGCTGCCACATAGCTATAATCTTCATCATTTCTAAGAGCCTCACCATCTTCAGTTTGATGCTCTTCTCTAAAATGGCCACCACAGGACTCTTCTCTATCAAGAGCATCAATACACATCAACTCTCCTAATTCAAGGAAGTCAGCCACCCTGCCGGCTTTTTCAAGCTCTGGATTGAATTCATCAGACTGACCCGGTACTCTGACGTTCTGCCAAAACTCTTCTCGTAGCGCCTGTATTTCTTTAATAGCTTCCTTGAGTCCTTCGGCATTTCTAGACATACCGCACTTATCCCACATTATTTTCCCTAAGGAGCGGTGGTAATAGTCAACCGGCTTCTTACCCTTGATATTTATCAAGTGATCAATACGCTCTTTCACCTCTTTTTCGGTTCTTTCAAACGCTTCATGGTCAGTTGGTATAGAAGGTGTTCTAATTTCTTTGGACAGATAATCTCCAATAGTATAAGGAATAACGAAGTATCCATCTGCAAGCCCTTGCATGAGTGCCGATGCACCAAGTCGGTTTGCACCATGATCAGAGAAATTTGACTCACCTAATGAATATAAGCCTGGTACTGTCGTCATTAGATTGTAATCTACCCAAAGGCCGCCCATAGTATAGTGCACGGCTGGATAAATTCTCATAGGCACCTCATAAGGATTATCACCGGTAATCTTTTCATACATATCGAATAGGTTACCATACTTTTCTTTTACAAGAGCCTTTCCAAGTTCTTTTACTCTTTGGTCACTTGCATTATATTCGCCCAACTTATTGGCCTCTTGCTTGCCATATCTTATAATTGCTGATGCATAGTCCAGATAAACAGCCATACCGGTAGCACCGACGCCATATCCGGCATCACATCTTTCTTTAGCCGCTCTGGAGGCTACATCACGTGGGACAAGGTTACCAAAAGCAGGATATCTTCTTTCTAAGTAATAATCTCTTTCATCTTCCGGTATTTGAGTTGGATGGCGTTCATCCTTTTGCTTTTTAGGTACCCATATGCGTCCATCATTTCTTAAGGATTCTGACATCAACGTCAGTTTTGATTGGTGTTCACCTGATACAGGTATACACGTAGGGTGTATTTGAGTAAAACAAGGATTAGCAAAGAAAGCACCTCTCTTATTGGCCTTCCATGCAGCCGTTACATTACTACCCATTGCGTTAGTAGACAGATAAAACACATTACCATATCCTCCTGTACATAATACTACAGCATGTCCAAAATGTCTCTCCAACTCACCATTAATGAGATTTCTGGCGATTATCCCTCTCGCTTTTCCATCTATCAAAACGACATCTAACATTTCGTGGCGGGCGTACATCTGTACATTACCCATACCTATTTGTCTTTGGAGTGCAGAGTATGCACCTAGAAGGAGTTGCTGACCGGTTTGACCCGCAGCATAAAATGTACGTTGCACTTGTACACCACCAAAAGACCTGTTCGCTAAAAGGCCACCGTATTCTCTGGCAAAAGGTACACCTTGAGCGACACACTGATCTATGATGTTGACACTGACCTCTGCCAGACGATAGACATTTGCTTCACGAGACCTATAGTCGCCACCTTTTATAGTATCATAAAACAATCTATAGATGCTATCACCATCATTTTGGTAGTTTTTTGCAGCATTGATACCACCTTGTGCCGCTATACTATGCGCCCTACGCGGAGAATCCTGAAAACAAAATACTTTCACTTTGTACCCTAATTCAGCTAGCGTCGCACCTGCTGATGCACCTGCTAAGCCAGACCCTACAACAATAACTTCAAGATTCCTTTTATTGGCCGGATTGACCAAAGGAATACTGGATCGATAATCTGTCCATTTATCTGATAAAGGTCCTTCTGGAATTTTAGAATCTAATCTCATTTCAGTGATGTTTTATTCTTTTGCACTTTTTGTTATAAAAACTGGAGCTTTGCATTCAGACATCTGCTTTGATCAATAATTCAACTTCACTTCTTTTCTTACATGCAAGCAAACCAAAGTATAAGGTGCTTATTTTTACAATTTTGTATTTTTTTGTCACAACCATTTTGCTACCAATCAAGCCAATAATATCAATTTGGCGAAAGGGTAATAATCCTATTTGAACAAATAAAAGTAAACCGGAATTATTGCAAACCCTATTGGTACCAGGACTGAGTAAACGACCCCTAAAAATTTGATGATCGGTGTATATTTCTTATGATTGATACCTAGTGTCTGAAATGCAGACTGAAAACCATGTATCAAATGCAATGCAAGCACAATCATCGAGACGACGTATAGGACAACAAACCAAAGTTGATCAAATGTGACTGAAACTTTAGCATACAAATCTTTTACTGGCACATCTATAGATGCGTACTCTTTGAGTGGTAGATTATTAGTGAACTTCATTTGATACCAAAAATCACCCATATGTATACATATAAAAACAAATATCAACGTCCCAAGTAAAGCCATATTTCTGGACGCGAAACTTGTATTTTTAGATGATACCACAGCATATCTAGCGCCTCCTCTGGCTTTTCTATTTTTATAAGCTAATAATATGCCCTGAACTGCATGTAGCAAAATGAAAAAGTACAATCCATAAGAAACTGTCTTGATCAAAGGATTGGTGGTCATAAAATGGGCATATACATTGAATGACTCCCCCATATCATCGCTTAACAACTGGAAATTTCCTGCTAAGTGTACAACAAGAAAAATTATTAGAAATAAACCTGTCAGTGACATGATAATTTTCTGTCCAATACTGGAGGTAATAAATGATGAAAACCAATTCATATTTTGTTACTTTTTGTCAAGCAAAGCTATCAAATTAATGTAAAAAAGCCAATTGAAGTTGAAAAGCAAACTATATGACTTATTATTTAGAACAAATCTAAACTAAGAAAGGAAGCTTGACTGATTCAACCGGAAACATACAACTCTCATTTGCCCTTCGATTAGCAAAAAGCTTATCATAAAACACTGTGCCATCTAACGACTTACCTCCCATAGATTTCAAGTGCGGTGTCTCTTGCTGACAATCGATGAGTTCTAATCCACGGGCTTTCATTTTTTTTGTCATGATGATTAATGCGGCTTTAGAAGCATTAGAAACATGAGTAAACATGGATTCACCATAAAAGATTCGGCCTATTAACACACCGTAAAGTCCACCAACTAGTTTTTCACCAGACCAGACTTCAACACTGTGGGCCCAACCATCAACATGAAGCGCTTCGTAGGCTCTTATCATATCCACATTTATCCATGTGCCCTCTTGGTTTTCCCTTTTAGTAGCACCACACATTCTTATTACGTCAGAAAAAGCTGTATTGAAAGTAACCTTCCAGGGTTCTCTGCGGAGGACTTGCCGCATAGACTTTGATATCTTTATGTCTTGAGGAAATAGGACAAACCTTGGTTGTGTGTACCACCAAAGTATTGGCACCTCATTATACCAGGGAAAAATACCATATGCATAGGACATTACCAATCTTTGCTTAGAAAGCGTCCCACCATAGGCAAGGGGCGCATCTGAGAAACCACTAGATAATGGATGAGGAAAGGAAACTTCCTCATCAAATTGAAAATTCAGCAGATCAGGCATGCCTAAAGATAAAGAATGTTATGCACCTTCTATGACAGCAGATAAGCCTCTATCCACTAATGCATCTTTTAAGGGCATCAATGTCGGTTTTGGTCCGCTCTTTACAGCAGCTTTACCCTTAAAATGTATAAGCAGGGATAACTGCTCAGCTTGCTCTGGAGTATGTTTTAAAACATCCACTAGGCTCATGATGACCCAATCAAATGTATTGACATCATCGTTGTAAACAATTAGCTCTGATATGTCACCAATGTGCACATCTTCCTCTAATACCAGCTCTTCGTGCTCTATATGATTCTTCATAACTATTGAGAGATTCTAACGCTTAGATAGATTCTAAGGTTTCTTTTATGGCTGCAAAATTAGGAATATCTCCAGCGTTATCCAAAACTTCTGCATATTGTATATTCCCATCCTTATCGATGACAAATGCTGAGCGTTTGGCTACACCCCTCAGCCCCATGACAAATTCATCATATTGGCACCCATAAGCTTTGCATACGTCCTGATTAAAATCGGACAACAATGGAAAATTATAAGACTGCTCGCTTTTAAACTTAGCTAAGGTAAAAGGAGAGTCTACAGAGATGCCACAGACGATGGCGCCAAGACCCTCATAGGCCTTGTATTCATCTCTGACCTGACAGAGCTCATCCGTACAAACCGATGTAAATGCAAATGGAAAAAATAACAATACGACCTTTTGTCCTTTGAAGTTTTCCAGATTGACCATTTTATTATCGGAAGAAGGGATATTGAAATCGGGTGCTTTGTCGCCTTTATTTAAAGCCATAATTTAATTTTTATAGTTGTTGAAAATTATTGTTGTTGTAATTACATTTACGGCAGTTAAACAAATTTAGATGAATGCAGTTCAGCGATCCTACATAAAGATTCATATCGCTGTTTTACTTTTTGGCTTGACAGCTATCCTTGGTGGTCTAATTGAGTTGAATGCCCTCGTTTTGGTATGGTGGCGCATGCTGATTACCAGTATAAGCCTCATTTTCCTCATTAGAAGAAAACGTTTACTGCAAAGCATTGACAAGCCGCTATTGATTGTATTAGTCATCAATGGAATCATCATTGCCATACATTGGTTGTGTTTTTACGGATCAATAAAACTAGCCAATGCATCTGTGGCATTAGTTTGCATGGCATCTGCTTCCTTCTTCACCGCATTGATAGAGCCCTGGTTTTTGAAGCGGAAGATTAGACGATTAGATATCTTTACAGGCATGTTGATCATACCCGGTATGATTTTGATTGTCAATAACATCAGATTTGATATGTTGTGGGGCTTCGCAGTAGGTATCATGGCAGCTTTGCTATCAGCTGTATTCGCGACCATCAATAAAAAGTATGTCGACAGTGCTCATGCTACAGACATCACTTTTATAGAGCTAGGCACAGGCTGGTTATTTTTATCGATCTTATTACCCTTTATCTGGATGGGCTCAGTTGACAGTATGAACTTCTGGCCTGTACTATCAGATTGGATATACCTCATCATCCTATCTTTGCTCTGCACTACTTTAGCCTTCATCCTTTCCTTACAATCGCTAAAACACCTCAGCGCATTCAATGCCAATCTTATTGTAAACCTCGAGCCAGTCTATGGCATCTTGCTTGCTGCCGTTATTCTCAGTGACCACGAAGAACTTACAACAGGCTTTTATATAGGTGTCTTGTTTATTCTATGTGTTGTATTCTCCTACCCTCTGCTCAAAAAGACACGCTGGCTATCTTCTCCTATCGAATAAGACCGCTATGTGATCATTGGGTTGATAATACCTGTTGTCCATCACCATGCATAGCGCTTATTACCGGAGTCAGATCGGCAAATCGATGGTCTTGAGGATGGGTCGAAATATTGAATTTGGTTTCAAATGACTTTAAAAAGCTTCTCATATCATTATGGTCAACAACCTCATCCATACTACCTTCAAAAAACTGCATACGATGAATAGCCTTGCCATTCATTCGCGCAGACATAATTCTAAAGGCACGCTTAAAATCCTCAATCATCGCTTCATTAATAAACTGTCTTTGAAATGTCTTGTAGTTTGTAATGGTCGTATTCACAATTTCAGATAATATCAAATGCGGTTGGAGAGCTGTATTTATGAGATAGTATTGGTGGCGGTCTGAATGGTGATCAGCTGCTAAAATCAGTCCATAAAAAGCACCCAATGAAGTCCCCACAAATTGGATATAGTCATTCTTATGCTCATTGAAAACCCTAGTTAATATCGATATAGCATCCATAGGATAGTATGGCAATTGTGGCGCATATACTTTCGCATTTGGAAATGCCAGTTCTAATTGATCCTTCTTTTGACCGGGCCCAGAATTGAACCCATGAGCTTGTATTATGATGTGATTCATTTTATGCATTTTTGGAGTCTCAACAAATATATCTCATTTTTATCGCTTTGGGCATCACCCTCCACTGCGTTTCGGGTCGCTTTTTAGAGTCTGAAAATAGCCATCTTAATGACCCCAAGTCTTGCTCTTTTGAGTAATCTCTTCGAAAAAAAATACTTACGTAGCTATGGCTATGCGCGTATTTTTTATTCTTCGATCTCACTCAAAATAGCTGAGACTTAGATCATACGACGACTATTTTCAGACTCATTCCGGGGCTCGCTGTTCGCTCGGTCCTTCGGACTCACTCGCATTCGCTCATGACCCACTACGCAGCGCTGATGCAAGAATGCAAAAAAAAACAACGATTTGAAATACACTCGTCTCGACTTTCTATGAGCTGATTTACTATTATTTTACTGTCAAGTATAAATAAAATATTGCACCTTTCTAGACATTCATTTAAAATAAATCACTGAACTAGTTTCTGTCAGATTTGCTAAAGCAAACTATGCTATTAGAAAGATAGCAGTACTAGCTGTAATTTATTACTCGATGGATTCCACCGTTCGCTCTCTATCCACAAATGACCAGAGCAGATCCTTTAGCTTTTCTATTCCGTATCCAGTCACAGCAGAAATAAATACTGTAGGTATTGTAAATTCAAACTCTGAAGAGATCAGCTTTTCAAACTCTTTGTCAATCAGGTCGCATTTGGTGATGGCTAACACACGTGGCTTGTCCAAAAGCTCGCTATTGTAGGCTTCTAATTCACTTAGAAGAACTTTATATGCCTCTCCGATATTGTCTGTATCGCATGGAATCATAAAAAGAAGCGTAGCATTTCTTTCAATATGCCTCAGAAACCTGTGCCCCAGCCCTTTTCCTTCATGGGCACCTTCGATAATTCCCGGAATATCTGCCACTACAAAAGTTTTACCATTCCTGTGATCAACCACACCAAGGTTTGGCGTCAGCGTGGTAAAAGGGTAGTCGGCTATTTCAGGTTTTGCAGCGGATATAGCAGATAGTAAAGTAGATTTGCCGGCATTAGGGAAGCCTACAAGGCCTACATCGGCGAGCACTTTTAATTCGAGTATTTTCCATTCCTCTCTACCGGGCTCACCGGGCTGAGCATACCGCGGTGTTTGATGAGTAGAAGACTTGAAATGGGTGTTTCCCTTGCCTCCTCTTCCCCCCGGTACCAGGACATACTCCTCACCATGCTCAGTGATCTCAAATTCTACCTTACCGGTTTCAGCATCTTTTGCTATGGTACCTAGTGGCACTTCTAATATTTCATCCTGACCATCTGCTCCGGTTCTGTTATTCCTTGCGCCATTACCTCCATTGCTTGCAATGACATGTTTTCTGTACTTTAAAGGTAGTAATGTCCAGACCTGATCATTACCCCTCACTATAATGCTACCACCTTTGCCACCATCACCCCCATCAGGACCACCTTTGGGAATGTATTTTGCCCTGTAGAAATGAGCAGAACCGGCACCTCCCTTTCCAGATCTACAACAGATCTTTACATAGTCAACAAAATTACGATCTGCCATTTCTTTAAACATTTACAGTCCCAACGGGCAAAAGCCATTAAACAAGACCCAGAGAAAAAAAGACACAAGACATTATCTATGAGGTGCCATTTGTTATTTTGAAACCTTCTGGTTATAGATTTTGATCAATAACGTCGCACAGGTTATTGAAAATCTCTTCAATACTTCCTACACCTTCTACTTTTGTGGACTTCCCCTTTTTATCATAGTAGTCGTAGACAGGTGTTGTTTCATCCTTATATACTTGAATACGATTTCTAATAATAGACTCATCCAAATCATCAGCTCTGCCCGAAGTCTTACCTCTTGCTTTGATACGCTTGACTATTTCTTCATCATCGACGTTCAATGCTATCAGACAATCGACTTTGTTGCCAGTTTCGTCAAGTAAGGTATCCAAAGCCTCAGACTGAGCTACAGTTCTTGGAAAACCATCTAATATGACGCCCTTTGCGTCACTATGCTTTTCCAATTTATTTTTCAGCATGCCTACTGTAACTTCATCCGGAACCAATTGGCCCTTGCCCATATATTCCTGAGCCTTCTGCCCCAGTTCGGTATTATGTTTTATTTCATATCGAAACAGGTCTCCTGTAGATATATGTACAAAATCGTATTTTTCTACAAGCTTAGCCGCTTGTGTCCCTTTGCCTGAGCCTGGAGGCCCGAATAGTATTAATATGGTCATATATATTGTATTTACGATAAAAAATCAACTCACATTCTGAAAAATAGTTGTTGACTAACGTTTTTTTGCTCTTTATAAAAACCAATCATTTGGCATCAATGGCCAAAATGGTTTAAACCAAATTCACCTAATTTAAAAGTGCATACCAAAGCACTATCGAGATAAACTGCGATTACAAAAGAATGCAAGGCTACCCGGCGCGAATTACCCACTTTGACAAAATGGATTTCTGCACAGAGCTACCTAAAAAGTTAATATTTGATCCTGATCTTTTGCAAATATATTATCTGAGATGACATCTCTTGCATACAAAAGACGATTTTTCCAGTATGATGAGGTATAAACATCTTCAATTATAATCCCTCTACTACTTGAACTGTGAATCATCAATAGCTGTCCATCGGCGTGACTGACAACAATACCGACATGCGAAACTGTATTTCTTTTACCAAAAAACAACAAATCCCCAGCCTGAACAGATTCTAATGGTACTCTTAAACCACCTTTTGATTGAAGCCATGACGCTGACGGCAATTCCATCCCAAATTGATCAAAAATATATTTTGTAAACCCTGAGCAATCAAAGCCAGATGGTGTATTTCCGCCATA
>SLDF01000145.1 GCA_007125435.1 Saprospiraceae bacterium | reverse complement strand
GATAAAACGTCCTTGACAGGGGAACAACATAATTTTATTGAACCCATTTTACCTTTATTAGGTGTAGCCATTGACACTTATTTTGATGCACTTCAAATCAGTGATTTAAATGGTCAAATCGTCTACTTAAATAGAGAAGCATCGCAACGATTGAATATCAATCAGTCTGAAGCCCATAAATATCACGTTTCTGCCTTCGAACCGCTTTTCAAAGATAAGTCAATTTGGGAGGATCATATTAATGATTTGCGAGCTAATGATCACATGGTCATAAGGAGTCAAAATATAAATCAGGAGACCGGCAGTACTTTCCCTGTAGAGGTCCATGTTTCCCTAAAAACTATAAATGATGAAGAGTTTGTAGTAGCGTTTTCCAGAGACATATCTAATGTGGTTGACGCTGAAAACAGAGCGAAGTCCGAAGAGGCGCTACAAGATTTATTAATGGATATCTCTAAGAGGTTTATTAATATCTCTGTAGATGCAATCGATGAGGGGATTGAAATAGCCCTTGATAAGATTGGTACATTTCTAAATATGGATAGGGTATATATATTTGAATATGATTTTTCAACTGCTGTGACATCAAATACCTATGAGTGGTGTGCAGATGACATTTCACCACAGATTGATGAGCTTCAAGGTTTACCGCTGGAAATGGTGCCAGACTGGGTAGGGGCTCACACCAAAGGTGAGCCCATTCATATTCATAAAGTTGACGAGCTGCCAGAGTCCGGGTTGAGAGACATTCTTGAGCCTCAAGGTATTAAAAGTATATTATCAATACCTCTTCTCGCAGATGATGACTGCATCGGCTTTATTGGCTTTGATGCCGTGAAAGATTACCATCTATTTTCAGAAAGAGATCAAGATTTACTTTGGCTCTTTGCTGATATGTTGGTCAATATTTATGGTAGACAGAATACTGACTCCGAAATTCAGAAGCTAAATCGTTCTTTATCCAGTATGAGTAAGATCGCCCTGGTAGGAGGGTGGGAGTATGACCTTAAAACTAAGCAATTGGTGTGGACAGATATGATGTATACTATCCATGGCCTGGACTCTCAGGTTGATACCATCGATCAAAAGGATACCATGTCTTTCTATAAGAGTGGCGAGCACAGGACTAGAGCAGAAGCTCAAATGGAAGCCTTGCTTAAGGAAGGTAAAGACATAGATGATGAGTTTATCATCCAGGCCAAAAATGGCTATGAAAAATGGGTCAGAGTTATTGGCAAGGCAGAAAGCCATAATGGTGAGATTACTAGAATTTATGGTAGCTGTCAGGACATAGACGACATTAAAAAAGTGCAAATTAATCTGGATCAGACGAAGTCGAAGCTTACCAGTGTTTTCAATGAATTACAAGATGTTATTTGGTCTATTAATTTGTCAGATTTTTCCGTTAGATTTCTGACGCCTTCTGCTACCGACCTCTATAAACTTCCATTTGATACCCTCAAGGAAAACTATCTACCCTGGAAGACCAGAGTGCTTCCAGATGATGTCATGGAAACTGATCAAATGCTGGATAAATTGCGCTCTCAAAATAATCAGATGGAATGTGAGATGCGACTCACATTATCTGATGAAGAGCTGAAATGGATAAGGGTGAAAGCACAAATCATCAAAGACAATAGCGGAAAGGAGTTTAGACTTGATGGAAGCATAGTGGACATTACCAACCTCAAACGCATACAAAGCGAAAGTGAAAAGGCAAGGATCGAGGCAGAAGAAGCCAATCTGGCTAAATCTCAATTTCTGGCAAATATGAGTCACGAGATTCGTACACCCCTCAATGCTGTTATAGGATTCACCGACTTACTCATCGATACACCTCTAAGTTCGGATCAAGAGCAATTTGTTAAAAATGCAAATGGCTCTGCCCACATTTTATTAGACGTTATTAATGACATATTAGACTTTTCTAAGATAGAAGCCGGAAAACTTGAATTAGATATCGTGCCCTCTGACGTCCGCCAATTGATTGAACAGTCGGTTGATATTTTTGAAGCACAGGCCGCCAAGAAAAATCTCGAGTTATTGCTTGATATGGACCTGTATATACCCTCAAGTATTATGATTGACCCTGTCAGGTTTAGACAAGTCATCGTCAATCTCTTAGGTAATGCCGTTAAGTTTACACACAGAGGAGAGATTGGGTTGGCCTGTAAATTTCAAAAAATTGATGACAATGTAGGTCTCATGCACATATCCATAAAAGATACGGGTATAGGTATGACACAAGAGCAGATTAAGAAAATTGGACAGTCTTTCTTGCAAGCCGACAGTTCCACTACTAGAAAGTTTGGAGGTACTGGTCTTGGTCTGGCTATCACTGGCAAATTACTAGAAAAGATGGGGTCGACTATTGAAGTGTCAAGTTCTCCCGGAGAAGGCAGTATTTTCTCTTTTGCGCTGCAAGTGGACTATACAGATGAGGGCTTAGCGACTATGAGAGGCATTGACTCCATCCATAAAACCTTGGTCATCGATGACAATGAGAATAACAGAAATATTCTGGAAAAAATGTTGACCAAGTGGCAAATACAATCCATAACAGCAGAAAATGGTGTGACAGGTCTCCAATTACTCGAAAAGAATCCGGACGTGGACTGTGTCATTATTGATTACCACATGCCATATATCGATGGCTTACAAACCATAGAAATTTTAAGAGCTAATGGAGATCCTATGATCAATGAAACACCTGTCGTT
>SLDF01000273.1 GCA_007125435.1 Saprospiraceae bacterium | reverse complement strand
CTCGTCTAAAGTAAAATTCTCTAAGCTCTAGCTCTTTTCAGACGACATCAAGTGTAGCCTTGGCTATGCGCGTATTTTTTATTCTTCGATCTCACTCAAAATAGCTGCGACTTAGATCATATGACGGCTATTTTCAGACTCGTTGCAGGGCTCACTATTCGTTCGGCCTCTGCTTCATTATCATTGCGCAGAGTCTGGCTCCTTACGTCGCCACCCTTTCACATCGCTGATGCAATAGTTGTCCATAACATCATTATGCAAGGTACTCGCTTCTAATTTATGATTCTAACAATTGCACAAAATCGGCTTCACTGATAATATCTACTGTACCTAATGCCTGCGCTTTTTTGAGTTTAGAGCCGGCTTTTTCACCGGCGACCAGAATGTCTAGATTGGAGCTGACAGCACTTATATTTTTAGCACCTAGTGCAGCGGCAGCTTTTTGAGCGTCTGCTCTGGTCATGATGGTCAAGGCTCCGGTAAACAATATGGTTTTGCCGGATAATGGGTGGTCTTTGACAACCTCGATGGGCTTATCCTCTTGAGTCTGTTTCAGGTTGACACCTTGAGACTCCATGTCTCTGAGTAGTTCTATATTGGTTTCCTCTGCAAAGAAATTGACCATATTCTGCGCCAGAACCGGCCCGATTTCATCGATTTCTACATAGTCCTCTACTGTCCACTGTGCAAGATCCAGGATGTGATCTACCTGAGCAGCAATCAGGCTGGAGGCTTTCTTGCCAAGATGGTGGATACTGAGACTCTGCAATAGCTTTTTGATTGGGTTTTGCTTGGCCATGTCTATTGCCTTCTTAAGGTTTTGGGCTGATTTTTCACCAAAGCCTTCAAGTTGACTTATCGCGTTGTAATCCAGCTTGTAGATATCTGCAATATTGTGCAGCCAACCGAGCTCCTTGAACTTTTCGACGTATGATTTGCCAAACCCATCTATATCCATACCATCCTTAGAAACGTGATGGATCATTTTCTGAAGACTTTGTGCAGGGCAGAGTGTATTGACACATCGCCAGGCCGCTTCACCATCAGAGCGCATAAGCCTGCTGTTACAAGACGGGCAGTTTTGTGGAAAAACTATAGGCTTTTCGTCACCATCTCTGATGTCTTCCATGACTTTGACCACATAGGGTATGACATCGCCAGCCCTCTCCACGAGTAAGACATCATTAATTCTAATGTCTTTGGATGTGATAAAGTCTTCGTTGTGAAGTGAGATAGAAGATACCGTTACTCCGGCAAGTGGAACGGGCTCGATCTTGGCTACCGGCGTGATGGCTCCTGTCTTACCGACCTGATATTCGACCTGCAAAAGCCTCGAAGTCGCTTGCTTCGCTTTAAACTTGAAAGCAATGGCCCATCTTGGATGATGACTCGTAGCCCCACACATTTCTTGTAACTGTGGATCATCCACTTTGACGACCATACCGTCAATTTCATAATCGTATGCCTCTCGTCTGGCCTCCCACTTTGTGCAAAATTCAATGACTTCATCTATATTTTTACAAAAGGCGCGTTCAGACTGTGGGACTTTGAAGCCCAGGTTGTTAAGCCATTCAATATTACCGTGATGACTGCCCAATTCTGTTAGAACTGACCTGCCCTGTGCATCTTCAGCGTGGCTGATTTGAAAAACAAACGCCTCTAATCCTCTGGAGGTGACGTCCTTACTGTCTTTGACTCTCAATCCTCCGGTTGCAGCATTGCGCGGATTTGCAAATAGGTTTTTACCTTCTTCTTCACGTTTTTTGTTAATGTCGTGAAAGCTGCTTTTTCTTATGACAGCTTCACCTCTCAATTCAACTCTGGCTATATGCTTTTGTGAGAATGAAGCTTTTAAAGGAATTGACCTTATGGCTCGGGCATTATTGGTGATGTCTTCTCCCAGTGTGCCATTGCCCCTCGTTGCTGCCCTTACCAGCATGTCGTCCTCATAAACCAGTACAATAGTACCACCATCGAATTTGGGCTCTACAGTGTAATTGATGGTCTCACCGGTTTGGAGCCCCGTTAACTTTCTTACCTGCTTGTCAAAGTCTTTGAGGTCATCTGCGTTGTATGAGTTGTCAAGAGATAACATTGGGCTTAGATGCGGGACTGATGGGAAGTCTTCTGTCATATCGCTGGACACCCTCTGCGTCGGCGAATCTGGTGTCACCAACTCAGGAAATGTTTCTTCTAATTGCTCGAGTTGTTTAAATAGAGCGTCATACTCACTATCACTGATAAGCGGATCATTCAGGACATAATACCTGTATTCATGAAACTGTATGACATTTCTGAGAGCATGGGCTTTAATTTCCGAGCTATCTTCAGAGTGGTTATTTAGTAACTGTTGTGTGAGTTGATTCAACTGTTTTGTACTATCGGCATCATATTTCATTCTCAGGTATTTTTCCTATTCTATCTAATTGAAATTGCAGTGCAATTATAATGAGTTTACATGTAAATAGATGTAAAGCCTCTTTTGATTTCATTTGTTGTATAGAAGACATATTGGTAAAGTGCAGTTTGATCGCTTGCTTATTGGTGTTTAGTATGGTCAAAAAAAACATTTTCAATGTCGATAAGCAAGAAAATTGGTGCATTTCAAAATGTCGTATTTTCTAGTGAAGCATCAGCGCTGTGGAGTGGGTGGCGAAGCGAATGCGAAGCCAGACTCGATGTAGCCTTAGCGAAATCGAGGCCGAGCGAATAGCGAGCCCCGGAACATAGCGACCTGTAACGAAGTGGAGGGTGATGCTCAAAGCTATAAAATGAAATTCACCCAAGGATATAATAGTATTACTTTTAATTTGATTAGTTTTGCAATCTGATGTAAGAGTTTTGTAAACTATTTCTGCTAATAATCGTTAAGCAACATATTGTTAAATATGGAGCATCTGGGAACACATATAAAGATTAATGTCAACGATAACCTATTCGTTAAGAACCCTGATAGCAGTGATTTGGGTAGGCGAATAGTATCGGAGGGGGTCATGATGATTGATGATATGGGGCTTGAGCAATTTACTTTTAAGAAATTAGCTAACAGACTGGAGACAACAGAAAGCTCGATTTACAGATACTTTGAGAATAAACATAAATTTCTCTTATATATTATATCCTATTACTGGCATTGTATAGAGACCCTTATTATCTTTAACACGGCAAATATAAGTGAGCCGGAGAAGCAATTGGAGATTGTCATAGACATTTTATGTTCAGATGATTTGTTCACTTTCGATAAGGATAGTTTGAATATGGAAAAGCTACGAAAGATTGTAATATCAGAGTCATCAAAATCATATTTAACGAAACAAGTAGAGCAGGAGAACAAAGAGGGCTTATATTTGGGTTTCAAACAAGTTTGCAAGCGTGTGACAGGTTTTCTTGATAAGATTAATCCGGCATATCCATACAACAAGATGATGGGAACAACTATAGTAGAAGGTATATTACACCAGACATTTTTCTCCTGGCACTTACCCACCTTGACAAATAGAGATACAGGTGAAGATGCAGTTTGTATCAAACTTTTTTTTTATCAGATGGCGATTTCAACAATAAAACAAAAAGATAATGGTCGTTAAAGAAAGCAAGATAAAGCCCATAGAACGATTTTACCGACTACTTACACAGGACCGTAAGGCATTGGTGAATCTATATATCTTTGCTTTATTTGCTGGAGTTGTCAGCTTGTCACTCCCACTTGGTATACAAGCTATTATTAATTTAATTGTTGCAGGTCAGACGGCGACTTCATTCTATGTGCTAATATTCATAGTGGTCGCAGGATACGGTATTAATAGTTACTTGCAGATCCTTCAGATATCTGTTGTGGAGGTTTTACAGAGGCGTGTATTTGCCAGATCTTCTTTTGATTTTGCATTCAGAGCGCCGAGGTTAAGTGCATTGGAATTGAGGCAGTTTTTTGCACCAGAATTGATGAATAGGTTTTTTGATACCTTAACCATTCAAAAAGGTATGCCAAAAATTTTAATTGACTTTGTAGGTTCATCCTTGCAGATAATTATTGGTTTAATACTCTTGTGTTTTTATCACCCATTTTTTATACTATTTGGCTTATTGTCCGTTTTGTTGGTAGGTTTTATTGTTAAGATTTTTTCATCGAGAGGTCTCAATACAGCATTGAAGCAAAGTAAACATAAATATGAGGTCGCTCATTGGATTGAAGAGTTGGCCAGAACGATGGATGCATTTAAGCTGGCAGGTACCACCAAGTTGCCGTTAGAAAAGATAGACCACTACACATCCAACTATCTACACGCCAGAGAAGCACACTTTAGGAGTCTATTGGGACATTATTACAGTATCCTTGTATTCAAGGTTGTCATTACTGCTATTTTCCTTTTACTAGGAGGTTTATTGGTCATAGAGCAGCAGATGAACATAGGTCAGTTTGTAGCGGCAGAAATCATTGTGATCTTGTTGATTAGTAATGCAGAGAAGTTGATTTTTAGTCTTGATTCGATCTATGATATGCTTACCGCTCTAGAGAAGATAGGGAATGTGACAGACTTGCCACTTGAAAATGAAGGAAGTATAGATGTACCCAAAGTTGGAGGCAAGGGTATGTCTGTTTCTGTTCAGAATTTGAGCTTTGCTTTTTCAGATCTACATTATATTTTGAAAGATATAAGTTTTGATATAGCTCCGGGCGAAAATGTTTTAATAACCGGTTCCAGCGGTTCGGGAAAGCATACTTTGCTTCATATACTGGTCGGCATGTATAGTAAGTTTGAAGGATCGGTAAAGATAGAAGATGTGTCATTGAGGAATGTAAATATAGAGCAACTCAGAAATGAAATAGGTGATAATTTGGCTAGAGAGTCGATTTTTCATGGCACATTGCTTGAAAATATATCCATGGGTAAACCTGTAAGCATGGAGCGGGTATTAGAGGTGATCAAGGTAGTTAAGCTACAAAACTTCCTTGATCGTCTTGAAAATGGTTTGTATACATTACTGTCGCCTGAGGGCAAGCGATTATCCCAAAGTACAAAGATAAAACTACTGATTGCAAGGTGTATCGTTCACACGCCAAGACTGATTCTTTTAAATGAAAATGTCAATTTGATCAAATTAGAAGAGCGCTTGGAGATCTTAAAGTACTTACATCAAAGAGAACATGGTTGGACAGTAATTAATCTTTCAAATAGTACCACTTATGCGAAGTATTACGATAGTATAATATACTTGTCAAAAGGAGAGTTAATGGATATAGGACCATATGATGAAGTAAAGGGTAAGGGCTGGTTCAAAGAATTGCTTAAATAATAAAAAACTATGCTGAATATATCTCCAGTTTCCATTATTGGTAAAGTCGATCGGGGGCAGTTTCAGACCTTCAAGGATTTAAAGGTCTTGAGGACCTATTCCACGGTAAAAAGGGTATTGGTCATATTCCTTATATTGTTTTTGTTGTTTATGATGCTGCCCTGGACTCAAAATGTTCAGGGTGATGGTCTGGTGACTACAGTGCGACCTGAACAGAGGCCGCAGACCATTCAGTCAGTAATTACAGGTAGGGTAAATAAATGGTATGCAGGAGAAGGAGACTTCGTAGCCAAGGGTGATACTATTTTGGAGATTGTGGAGATATTAGATGCCTTCTTTGACCCTGATTTGATAGCGCGGACAGACAGACAGATTGCAGCAAGAGTAGAGGGGTATAAGGCTAATCAGCAAAGAGTGAAAGCGCTAGAAGAACAGATAGCCGCAATGAAGGCAACAAGGGATATTCGACTAGAGCAAATACAAAATACAATAAGACAGGCGGAACTGAAAGTTAATTCAGATAGCATCAGATTTAAAGCAGCTCAAACAGAGGTTGAAGTGGCAGAGTTGCAACTTGAGAGATCCAATAGACTTATCGAGGAAGGGCTTGTATCACTCACAGACCTCGAGACTCGAAAAATACGGGTGCAGGAAGCAGAAGCAAGAATTATTGGGGCTGAGAACCAGTTGTTAATCAGCCAAAATGATTTATTAAATGCCCAGGCAGAGCGCTTGTCTATAATTAATGAATTCTCGGATCGGATAGCTAAAGCCAATGCCGACTTGAAAAGCGCTATTATATCTCTGTATGACATAGACGTTGACATAGAGCAAAGAAAGAATATGCTAGTCAATCTTGAGGTTAGATCCGGCTATAGGTATGTTGTCGCACCTCAAGACGGTTACATTGCTCAAGCTATTGTCGAAGGGGTAGGGGAGAATATCAGTGAAGGTGAACCATTGGTCAGTATCATGCCTTCTAATTATGATTTGGCTGTGGCATTTTGGATCAGACCTATTGACTTACCTTTGATCAAGATAGGCTATAAGGTAAGATTTATTTTTGATGGTTGGCCGGCATTCTTTTTTAGCGGTTGGCCACAGACTTCTTTTGGTACATTTGGTGGACAGATTATCGCGATCGATAAGTTTACTGATGAAAACAACCTCTATAGAATACTTGTACAAGCTGACCCTGACGATAAGCCATGGCCACAAGAACTTAGAGTAGGATCAGGTGCTAAGGGCTTTGCTCTTCTTGGGGATGTGCCACTTTGGTATGAAATATGGCGGGTACTAAATGGATTCCCTCCTGAATACTACACTAAAAACCCGAATAAGAAGAAAGCTCTTGAAAAGAGAAAAAAGCCCATTAAAAGTTTTAAATAATTATGCGTACAGTCATCTTACCGAATATGCGTATCTTATTATTGATAGTTGGGTTGAGTTGTACACTTACTGGCTTTGGTCAGTTGAATGAATTGACTGAAGACCAATTTATCCGTTTGCTTTTAAATAATCACCCTCAGATACTCAGAGCTGACTTATTTCAGGAGGTCGGTAGGCAAGAAGTAAGAGCTAATCTAGGTTTTTTTGACCCCATTATTGGTGCTGACTTCTATAGGAAAAACTTCTCTAATTCCATTTATTACAATAAGCTTGATGCTGGTATCATGCAGCCTTTGTCTTTTCTAGGCATGGATTTGATAGGGGGTGTTGAAGTAAATAACGGTAATTTCCTCAACCCGGCAGATAATACACCTGCCAATGGTCTTGTATATGCCGGCGTAAACCTACCTCTATTGCAAGGGATGATGATAGACCGCAGAAGGACTGATCTGGCAGTGAGTAGAATCTTTAGGGATCAGACAAATGTGGAATTTATTGAGGCAGCAAATAATTTGTTGAGCAATGGCTTGAGAAGCTATTGGAATTGGGTCAAAACACTCAAAAGGTTAGAGCTCATAGTCGGGGTTCTAGAGAATAACAGAGAAGTTTTTGAAGGTGTAAAATCAGCATTTTTAGTTGGTGACCGCCCGGCGATCGATACAGTAGAATCCTTCCAGCAATTACAAACGATTACCCTCCAATACGAACAGGAATTGGTAAGACTTCAAGTGGCCCGAAATGATTTAGAAAGATTCTTGTTTGATAATGAAGCACAACCGGTGCCGCTAGAGTCCCCTGATACAGATATCCCTTTTGAATCAGCAGCGGCATTCCGGCCGGCCATTTTGCAACTGCTTACTGATGAGGATTGGATGCAGCATCATCCTACCATTCAACTCTTAGAACTTGAAGCCAAGCGACTGGGCGTGCAGACAAGATGGGAGAGAGAGCAATTAAAGCCAAGATTGGATGTTAACTATAATTTCCTTTTTAATACGAATATGACCCCACTTGAGCAGACTTTCTTAAGTGATAATTTTCAAGTAGGTGTGGGCTTTAGTTTTCCTATACTCATGAGAAGAGCTTTGGGAAGGACTGAGCAATTCAAAATCTTCCAGACTCAAAACCAATTAATGCTGACTGAGGAGATGACGCTTTTGCGAAATATGTATGAAGCCAATATGTATGCGTACGAAAATCTCCAGGAACAGGTTCTGATTACAGAACGTATTGTAGAGACGGCAAGAGCGCTTTATGAAGCAGAGCTAAGGCGTTTTGGTCTGGGTGAGAGCTCGGTTTTCTTGGTCAATACACGTGAGCTCCAATACCTACAAGTGCAGAATAATCTCATAGAACTGAAAACGGAGCAAATTCTCCAATCTTATCAAGTCGCCTTTGATGTTGGTCTGTTGTATAAAATAGCAGACTAGGTTATTTATTCGATTAAGTTGCTGTTAATGGAGTATCTTGAAGATCAACTCTTTGAGCATGTTTTCATTATTGAGATAATCGACGTGAAAGCCTTTTGCCTTGAGGTCATACTCTAGCAGTGTGTGGAAGATATACTCTATTTTTGCTTTAGGGTAATTTCTTGCCGCTGTCTTGTAGTCATTGACGAAGAATGGACTTACCCCCAGTAAACTTGCTAATGCATAATTATTACTCTCTTTGGTCGCATGTAGTTTATAGACCTTAGAGAAGTAGCTGTATAATATGGCAATGATGGCAATGATGCTATGATTTTTTGGATCCGAGATGAAATAATGACCAATTTGGTGAGCTTTTACTGTATCTTTTTGACCGAGTGCCTTTTGTAATTCAAAAATGTTATATTCTTTGCTGATGCCCACATGCTTATGGATGTGACTCAGCTCTATCGTCTCACCTTTAGGAATATGCAGGTGCAGTTTTTCAAGTTCATTAGCAATTTTGGATAGGTCATTTCCAAGGTGCTCTGCCATGAGAGATGCCGCTTCAGGTTGTATACTGAGTCCTACTGCTGTAAGTCTGGACTTTATCCAGTCTGGTATCTTATTGTCATATATTTTTTTTGATTCAAATAGGACTCCACTAGCATTGATATGTTTGGTTACTTTTCGTTTACCATCCAGCTTTTTGTATTTATGGCATAGAACCAGTATAGTACTTTTAGGAGGCTGTTTGGCATAGTTTTCAAGGTTTTCCCAATCTTTGATATTTTGAGCTTCCTTGACTATGATCAATTGATAGGGTGCCATCATAGGGAATCGACTTGCTGTATCTCTCAAGTATGCGGCATTGGTATCAGCACCATATACGATGGTTTGGTTAAAAGCTTTTTCACTTTCATTGAGAACATGCTTCTCCAGGTGATGGGCTATATCATCTATGAAATAAGGCTCCTCACCCTGAAGCAAGTAAATTGGTGCATACTTCTTTGATTTGATGTCCGAGATGATAATATCGTAATCCTGGCTTGGCATCTTTTTGGTATGTCGTGAATGAAATGACGATTAATCTTTCTGCGTACTATCTTGCTCGAATGCGGGATCATCCTCTGGTACTTCATAAGCCCTCTGCCGCTTGCCAAAGACCGATACATTGACATATCGCTTTGGATTTAGTCTGAAGTCCTGGAGCAATAGTTCCAGATTCTTGGTTGTCATTTCCAGGTTCTCGTACAGCGCTTCATCATTCATCATTTTACCGATGGTGCCCTCACCACTATTTATCTTTGTCATCAGCTTATCGAGTTCACTGCTGGTATGACTTAGATTATTCAGGGTGGCATTTAGCGTATCAATAGAACTAGCTGCCTTATCGCTCAGTTCTTCATAATTGATTGAAGCTAATTGCTCACTGATTTCCGTCAGATTGTTTACCATTCTATTGATGTCATCAGTATTGTCTTTGAGGCCGTAAGTCAGTGAATCCAGATTCTTAGAGATATTGACCAAGCTTCTCGAAGATGAATGTATCAGTTGATTAAGGTTACCTGTGAGCTCTTTCATATTGTGTATGATGGCTCTGACATCGTCTATGACTTGTCCCTGACCGAGGTCTTCATTTTCCAGACGCGTCACGATGCTATCCACTACACCACCGATATTTTCTCTGATGAGAATGAAGTAGCTTTCCAGTGTTTCTCTAGGTACCATGGACTCTAGCAGACCCGCATATTCGCCGGATAAAGTGTCACCACTCACAGCGCAGTTGTCCGAGCATAATGTACCAAAAGCTAGATTAATGGCTTTGTTGCCCAGAAAGCTAGTCGTCTGAATGATAGCCCTGCTGTCTCTGGGTACGCGAATAGAGCGATCCACATCTAATACCACCACGACCTTGTCCGGGTCTTTTTCATACAAGTGCAAGTCTTGTACGACACCCACCTGCAATCCATTGACCAAAACAGGGGAGGATACCGGTAGATTATCCACATCCTTATACACCACGTAAAATACATTTGACCTGCTCAGCAGGTTTTGCCCCTTGAGGAACTTATACCCCCACACTGCGCCTATTAAAGCGATAATGGTAAGTAATCCGATTTTTATTTCTCTTGACATGCGATCTAGTCTCTTTATTAAGATTGAATGGCAAATATATGCATTACTAACGTCATTATGATGAATAAGCTTGCAAAGTGCCCATAACAGATTTTAGTTTTTAGTCGCATTAGGTTGTTATCGTGGGTGTATTTCATTTTGTCACTTTGGGCATCACCCTGCGGGTCGCTACGTTCCAGGGCTCCCTAAACGGTCGGCCTCAGCTTCGCTATTGCTACGCTGAGTCTGGCTCCTGCGTCGCCACCCTTACACATCGCTGATGCAATACCCGAAAAAACGACAT
>SLDF01000187.1 GCA_007125435.1 Saprospiraceae bacterium | reverse complement strand
TTCCGATAAACATGCTGGGTTACATCAAAATTATCAAGCAGCAACATTGCAAAATGTTGCGATCCAGATATTGAAGGGGGTATTAGAGGTAGCCTAACAGGGTTGACTATGGCTCATTCACGACATCACTTATTTTTTTGCCATTCGAAATCTCATTACGAGTTTCCAATATATAAAACGGGTTAGCGATATGAGCAGGTATGGCAGTGGTAGTGGAGTACTGCTGTGATTACGACTGGTAAGAAGCTACTCATACCAGTAGCGACACCCTATGGCAGCCCTGTGAATACAAGCAGATAGCCTGATCCAAAGGGGCACGCCCAAAAAACCTAGAAACATTGCTAAGTCACCTCCTACCTGGGGCTAAGCGTCAATACCGGGCAAATCATCTCTTCCAGGCTAATGCCGCCGTGCTGAAAAGTGTCGCGGTAGTAATTGTTGTAGTAATTGTAATTGTTAGGGTATAGGAAATAGAGGTCTTCTTTGGCAAAGATGTATGTCGAACTGACATTGGGTCTGGGTAAACCACCCTTCTCGGGGTTTCTGAACTCCAGGACGTCCTTGCTGTCATAATTAAGATTGCGACCGACCTTGTACCTTAGGTTGGTAGTGGTGTCGCGATCACCTATGACCTTGGACGGTGTCTTGACTCTAATGGTCCCATGATCTGTCGTGATGATGAGCTGCATGTCCTGCTCAGCGGCTTTTTGTAGGGCCGCCCAAATGGGTGAATGGATAAACCATGATTTTGTCAACGATCGATAAGCAGTCTCGTCTGAGGCCAGCTCTTTAAGTACTTCCATCTCTGTGCGTGCATGGGATAGCATGTCTATGAAATTGTACACGATGACAGTGAGGTCGTTGTTTAGATAGTTGTGTATATTGTCCTGTACTTGCTTGGCGACATTGAGGTTAGTGACTTTGATATAGTCGTGCTTGAGGGGTTTTCTGAATGTCCTGTTGATCAGGTCTGTGAGTAGCTCTGCCTCGTGGTTATTCTTACCGCCTTCTTCATGATCGTGAACCCAGTACTGCGGAAATCTCTTAAGTATGTCCGCGGGCATATATCCTGAGAATATAGCATTCCTGCTGTACTGAGTGGTCGTGGGTAGTATGCTACAGAAGTGGCTTTCGTCATCGAGCTTAAACATCTCACCTATAATGGGCTCTAGTACTTTCCACTGATCAAATCTAAAGTTGTCCAGCAACAACATGATGGTCGGCCGGTCAGACTTTAGCTTGGGAAAGACGTGACTCCTCATGAGATTATTGGACAGCACCGGTATATCATCTGACTCCGATGTGAGCCAGGAAGGGTAGTTTTTGATGATGAATTTGCTGAACTCCTTATTGGCCTCGCTCTTCTGCATGGAGATGATCTCCATCATCTGTGTGGTCTGAGACCTGTCCAACTTAAGCTCCCAATTAATGATCTTCTTGTATATTTTCACCCATTCTTTGAAGTCTGGGCCACTGTTGATATCCATAGATATCTGCCTGAATTCTTGCTGGTAGTCAGATGTCGTTTTCTCCCGGACAAGGCGTTTATTGTCAATGAGTCTCTTGAGGGTCAGCAGTATTTGATTGGGGTTGACAGGCTTGATCAGGTAGTCGGCGATTTGATTCCCGATAGCCTCTTCCATAACATGCTCTGCTTCGTTTTTGGTAATCATGACTACAGGTGTCGACTCGTTGATGGATTTCATCCTGGATAAGGTCTCCAGACCGGTAAGGCCGGGCATTGACTCATCCAAAAAGACGACATCGATGTCTTTGTCTTGCTTGAATTCATCCAGAGCATCATGCCCATTGGATACAGTAATGACTTCATACCCCTTCTTTTCTAAAAACATAAGCTGGGGCTTTAGCAAATCAATCTCATCATCTGCCCATAGTATCTTGATATTATCCATAAAAGTGAATTGTGTGTTTTTTATAAACCGTCTGATGTCCTCGCATTATAGATGATAATCTTAAAGGAGCATTAAGTCCGGTTTCTTTATGATTTATGATTAACAAAATCAGTTTGCAAGCTAACAATTTATTAGCCTAATCGCAAGCGTTCAATACAATTAAAAAAGGTAACTTTGCTATCAGAAGCCTGTTTGTTTTATCAGAGAATAGCAAAGTCATAACGGATGGCTTATTTAATTTATTTTTGGCTACTATGAATAAAAAGAAAATTCTCAATGATCCTGTATATGGATTCATCAATATTCCTTACAGCATTATTTTTGACCTAATAGAGCATCGCGCATTTCAGCGTCTGAGGCGGATCAGACAGACCGGTTTGTCGGACTTTGTGTATCCGGGAGCGCTGCATACGAGGTTTCACCATGCTCTGGGTGCGATGTATCTCATGCAGCAGGCCATACAGGTATTGAGGAGTAAGGACGTAGATATCACGGATGAGGAAGCTCGTGCCGTCAGCATAGCCATACTTCTTCACGATGTTGGTCACGGTCCTTTTTCGCATGCTTTGGAGCATCTACTTCTAAATGCAAGTCATGAAAGGCTCTCACTAGCCATCATGCGACAGCTGAATGAGGAGTTTGGTGGTGCCCTTGATCTATGCATCGAGATTTTTACCGATCAATACCACAAGAAGTTCTTGCACCAATTGGTATCCAGCCAACTGGACATGGACCGGATGGACTATCTGAATAGGGACAGCTTCTTCACCGGCGTAGCCGAGGGGAAGATCGGCTATGATCGCATCATCAAGATGCTGTCTGTATCTGACAATGAACTGGTCGTGGAAGAAAAGGGTATTTATTCGATCGAGAAGTTTTTAATAGCTCGTCGACTCATGTACTGGCAGGTCTATCTGCACAAAGCCGTATTATCGGCTGAACACATGCTCATACAGGTCATGGCCCGCACAAGAGATCTGGTGAAGACCGGAGCTCAACTCCCCATATCGGATCGCCTATCTTACCTCCTAAAGCAGCAATCAGATCAAAGCGGGGATATTGACAAAGACTGGCTGGAGCAATTTTATCAGGTGGATGATGTGGATGTATTGATGGCGCTCAAAAACTTTTGTCACAGCGATGACCAGGTCTTAAAGTTCATCTCAAACGGACTAATCAATAGGCGATTATTCCGGGTAGAGCTCAGTCCTACCCCGTTCACTGCCAAGTATATAGCGGATATAAAAAGCCGGATTTCTGAGCAATATGGCTTCGGAAATGAAGCCCTATCATATGTCCTGCTGGATGGCATGGAAAGTAACAGAGCCTACGACGACGACCACGAAGAGATAAAGATCAAGTTCAAATCGGGTACAGTCCTACCCATATCAGAGGTCAGTGACATCCACGTCTATAAGGGGCTTGTAGAAAAACACTTTCTTTTCTATCCCAAGCTCTGAGTCGGGCTACTCTTCTTCTCCACCATCAGGCGAAGCGTCAAATACGCCGCGCTCATTGAGATAGTTAAACCACTTGATCACCTTCTTAATATCACTGATCTTTACCTTGAATTCATCGTATTCATTCACAATACTTCTGAAATAATCCTCTAGTTCGTCATTTGGAGCATTAGTCGGTAACGGCGGATTCGTCTCCTCTGTAGCCTTCATTTTGGTAAAAATATCTTTGAGCGGCTCTGAGTCTTCATACGTGTAAATAGATATGGTCTCCAAAGGCGAAAACTGATGCTTCCTTGCCGCAACGAACTTGCGTTTTCCATCGTCCATATTCTCTATGATCAGGCCATTATTTCGATTACCTACGACTCTGTAGATACCTGACATGCCGCTGACGGCTACTAGTGATTCAATATTCATATTAAGATTATTTTATATTTGTTTTTATACTTTTCCTTTGATTATCACCCTCCTCCATTCGTCGTCGAATTGTTATTTAGAGTCAAAAAAAAAAACAGCCACCTTAACTGTCTTAGGCGTCTCACACCTTCCATATTACTGATGCAAGCCCCCGACCTCCAATGTCCATATCTGGTCAATATTTATAACAAGGACATTCCCAATTATCTTGTCAACCTCATAAATTAATACGATAATAATCGCTCGATTGTTGTCTGCAATCTTTGCTTAGCCTGAAACTGAGCCTCCAATGGCTTGGCAAATGGCACTGGTGTATCCAGGCTTCCACATCTCATGACCGGCCCATCGAGATATTCAAATAGGTGCTCAGATATGTAAGCAGAGATTTCACCACCTAGTCCACCGAATAATGTGTCCTCATGGAGTACCAGAACCTTACTGCATTTTTTCACTGATGCAGCGATGGCTTCATAGTCCAAAGGCAAGAGGGTTCTCAAGTCAACTATCTCTGCGTCTATGTCCATGACCTTGACAGTTTCTATTGCCCACTTCACGCCCAATCCATATGTGATGATTGATAGTTCAGTCCCCACTCTAGCTACAGCTGCTTTTCCTATTTCTACAGTGTAGGGATCGATTGATACTGAAGCTGTATCACTTCTGTATAAGGCCTTATGTTCAAAGTACATGATCGGGTTAGGGTCATCGAAGGCGGCCATGAGCAGTCCTTTGGCATCTATGGGGTTAGAGGGATAGACCACTTTTAATCCCGGCGTATGAGCAAACCATGCTTCATTCGTCTGCGAGTGATACGGTCCGGCACCTACTCCCCCACCGGTAGGCATTCTGATGACGACATCAGCCGGGTGCCCCCACCGGTAGTGCAGTTTTGCCAGGTTGTTGATGATCTGATTAAATCCACAAGTGACAAAGTCTGCAAACTGCATTTCTACCATCGATTTGTAGCCCTTGAGTCCAAGACCGAGCGCTGCGCCGACGATTGCACTTTCACAAAGGGGTGTATTCCTGACCCTGTCCCGTCCAAACTTCTCCAAAAAACCATCCGTCACTTTAAACACACCTCCATACTCCGCGATGTCCTGGCCCATGAGTACCAATTTATCGTGTCTCTCCATGGACTGTCGCAGACCATCGGATAGCGCATCTACAAAACGCATATCTTTTTTATTGTCCGTTGCAGGCTCTATAGCTTCATAATGATGTGGAGCATAGACATCAGCCATCTCTTTGTCGATATCCGGTTTGACTTCTTTTTCGTCATAGATATCTTCAAGGTCGGCATTTATTTCTTTTTTGAGTGTATCTCTGTAAGATTTGATCTTATCCTCATCGAGTAATCCTATGCCTTTTAGAAAAGCTTCATAGTTGTTCAAGGGGTCTTTTTCTGCCCATGCTGCCATCAGTTCGTCGGGAACGTACTTGGTACCTGAGGCTTCTTCATGACCACGCATTCTGAATGTCATGCATTCGATAAGCACTGGTCTGGGCTGTTCTCTCATATCCTTTGCGAGCTGTTTGATGGTGTTATACACTTCCAGGATGTTGTTACCGTCAATGGTAATGGCCTCCATGCCATAGCCCTTGCCTCTATCTGCTAATTGCGCACAGTTGTATTGCTCTGATATCGGTGTCGATAAGCCGTATCCATTATTCTCAATAATGAACAATACCGGCAGACTCCAGACAGAAGCGACATTGAGTGCCTCGTGAAATTCACCCTGGCTAGTGCCGCCCTCTCCTGTGAAGGCAGCCGTCACAGCTTTTTCGTCGGAGATTTTGTGCGCAAGTCCTACGCCATCAGCCAGTGAAAGCTGTGGCCCTAGATGCGATATCATACCTACGATATTGTAGTCCATGGTACCAAAGTGAAAAGACCGGTCACGCCCTTTAGTAAATCCCTGACCTTTGCCTTGCCACTGTGAAAACAAACGCTTGAAAGGTACATCTCTGGTAGTGAATACACCGAGGTTTCTATGCATGGTAAAAATGGTCTCCTCAGGCATCAATGCTTTAGCGACCCCAACGGCAATAGCCTCTTGCCCGATTCCTGAAAACCACTTGCTGATCTTACCCTGCCTGAGCAGTATCAACATTTTTTCTTCGATCAATCTTGGCTTAAGGATGGCCATATAAAGGCCTAAAAGCTGCTCATCAGTGAGCCCATCTCTATTAAATGTCATATTCATTGGTTACAAACGCCGCAAATTTCGCAATTATTTAATCATAAGCAATATCTCATGGATGCATTTCAATATGTATTTTTATTCGACTGTATTGCATCAGCGATGTGTAAGGGTGGCGACGGCAGGAGCCAGACTCTGCGAAACGGTAGTGGAGCAGAGGCCGACCGTCCAGGGAGCCCTGAAACGTAGCGACCCGACGACGACAGGAGGAGGGTGATGCCCAAAAGAAAAAAACGCAAAACAAAAAGATAGATAAACCCTAAAGTGTCAAATGAGGACTGCCACTCATAATTAGCACAAAACTCACTCCTGCACATAAGGGTTATACTCTGTCAATGCGAGTAGGGCAAAACTGGCTAACCAATGAGAACCACTGTATTCAGGCTCAAAAATAACAGACATAGATGCTTGCGCATGTTCATTGGCTATTAAAATCAAATGAGCCAGATCGGAGTATCGACTGCCCAATGCATATAAGCATCTGGCTCTGCTAAAATTAAGACCCTCAAGGTGTACTAACTTACCATCTGCTCTATACTCCGTATTTAAGGGTTTTAATTTCAAATTCATATCGTATAAGTCAGGTAAAAACTCTCTAGCCCACAAGTCAAAAGCAGTTCGCTCCATCACGCGACTCATCAAAAGAATTTCTTCAAGGCAAGGCGATAAAAAATCATGTCCGCCCGGCTCCAGATGCATGGGGCATTTTTCATCTTCAATGTAGAAATCTAGAGCTCTGTTTTCTATCAGTGCTATGAGGCTGCTATCTTGTGTTGTCCTGGCATAATCTAGAATGAGATTCATGCTGAAAGCCGTATTGTCGTGCTCACCCGTCCTGATAGGATGACTAAGCTTGGTGATGTAGTCAGTGTAAAGTTCTACTAGGTAATTTGTCAATGGTTTCAATGCCTCATACATTTCAGTTTCTTCGGCTTGCAAGAGCTCAGCAGAGAGTTTCAATAGCCAGGCCCATCCATAAGTGCGCTCAAAGGTCTTGTTGTGTTCCTTTTCAAAGTATGCTAGCTCCTCCAAGAGCTTTTCACTGATGAGATTGTTATGTAAAACTGACCGAATGCTATCTTTATATTCGACATTTGGATATAGGTGAAGTATTCTCAACAGGGACCAATGCGCATGAACTGCCGAATGCCAGTCAAAGCAACCATAGAATACAGGATGTATTTCACTTGGCTCACCGAGATCATCAGGCCCGGTAAGAATTTGATTGAGTTTATTTGGATATTCTCTGTATATACACGACAGTGGTAGCTGAGCAAGGTTGTTTACATTTTGCAACTCTAGCCGAATGGGATCGTGGATTTCAACTTTCCCACTTTTTCCACAGGAGGTCAAAATAAGACTTACCAATATAAGAAAAACAACAACTCTAAACACACTCATGCGATCCTTTTTCTACTGGCACAAAACTATACAAAAATATTGTCAATTAATGCTGGACAATTACTTTTCTCATGATCCTGTATTCACGGTCAGATATTTTAAGGTAATAAAGCCCTGCCGGAAATGCACCTACAGATAACTCAACGTTATTACTTCCCGCCTCATGAACTATCTTTGATAAAGGCACACCTGCTGAGGTAACTAACTCAAAAGTTGTTGTACTCATTATAGGTTGATCAAACTTAATAAATAGTCTGTGGTCTGTTGGATTAGGGAAAATCTTGATATTTCCAAAATGAATATCACTTTGAACACTAACTTCCATATCCACAATAATAGTGCGGGAGAATGTATCAATGCAGTCCCCATTATATGCCGTCAATAGAATCGTATAAGTTCCCACTGAATCATAGTCGTGCTGAGGTTCAAACTCTTCTGATGTATTGCCATCACCAAAATCCCATTCATATCGGTCAGCATTCTCACTTAGGTTTGTAATCTGTGGCTGCAAAAAACCAATTAATGCAATAGTGTCAGAAAGCTCAAATAGTGCCACAGGTTTTGTATTACCGACTAAGACCTCAGTTGAAACCGTTGTTTCACAACCATTCTCATCTGTTATGGTAACAGCATACTCATCGGGGCACAAATCGCCAATAACAGCCCCTTGCAAGTCAGCATCTGACCAGGTATACGTAAGCTCACCAAATCCCTCAGCCTCCACTGTTATGCTCCCATCACAAGCCTCTACACAAGTTTCATGAATGGTCACAATTTGTTCAACTGTAGGGTTTTCAATAGAGTCCACAACGAATATATGTAGAGTCTCACAGCCGCTGGCGTCTTGCACAAGTACACTGTGTTCACCAGAGCCATAATTACAATTGACATTGTCGTCTTCCGATCCATTCGACCATTGGTAACTGTAATCACCTAAACCACCAGTAGCTGTAACTTCTACACAGGTCGTAGCTTGAAGACAGTTAGTAGGTTCATATATGCTTGTCACTTGAATTGGATCACCTTCATTAATCATCGCAGAAGTTTGAAAAATACAACCATGTCGATCCGTAATGATGACATCATAGACACCAGCGCATAAATTAGACACAGTCTCTTGACTGGATTCAAGCTGGATCCACTGCAACGTAAATGGAGCCGCAGCATTTGTAAATACTGATGCTGAGCCATCGCAAGCGCCCTGGCATGATTCGTGCGCTATCTCGATAGAAGCTTCTATTGGATCAATGTCATCAAGCTCTATAACTGTAAAATTAGTGCATCCATCTGCGTCAACTACTGTCACAGTATAAGTTCCTCCAGGAAGATTACACCTCTCCTGCTCGTTGGTATCGTCATCATCCCACATAATTGTAATGGGCTGAGGAGCATCACCATTAATCTCAATGCTTATACATTGTGTCAGATCATCACAATTAGCATCGATGACTGCCTGAATAAACCACTGACCCTCTTGCTCTATCTCAATAGACTGCTCTCGCTGACATCCTCTACTATCTGTAATCGTCGCAGTGAATGAAGGATTAAAACAAACACCTGTAATCAAATCGCCATTCATGCCATTAGACCAATCAATAGTATATGGTTCTAGCCCCCCATTGACACTTGCGGATAAGACTCCTGTACATTCCTCTGCACACTCAAAGTCTTCTTCTACTGATAGGGTAATGTCAGGTAAATCATGAACCGTTATATAAGCCTCTCTAGTAATACTAGCAGATTCATCACCATCGCTCACCGTGAGTGTAACAGAATAAACACCAGGGTCGAAATATGTCACAATAGGGTTCTGGTCATTAGAAGTCGATGGCGTACCTCCTTCAAATGTCCACTCCCATGAAGTCAGGTCAGTCCCAATACTAAGATCCAAGAAACTAACACTCCCGGAGGCACACAATTCGACCGTATCAGCTGCAAAATCGGGAATTATCGAAGAGCCTTCAATACAAAACTGATGAGAAGCGGATTCGCCAAAGTCACCATTTGGTGCATCCATTTGGAACAATGTATGCCCATCTGCATCCGTCATAAAATAGTCTCCATCAATACTGCAAGTTGAATATTGACTTCCATACAATCCATCTCCAAAAGCATCAAATATTGTAAAAGTAAAACAGCCTGAGTTGAGACAAATAGGGTGCTCAATAAGCTCCCCATTACTGTTGTCCATATATGGTCCACCCTCAGCCATCAGGACTCCATTTTCATCTTCAACAATCCATGTAATTTCAGACCCCCAGCAATCTAGCTCAATCGTCAAAACCACTTCTTCTCCATCATGAATCATAAAGACATCGAAAGTTCTTACATTATTATTTGGATTTTCGTCCTCTAATCCATTGGGACTGTGCACTGTCATTGTCAACGTACTCTCTCCGGGTGGTAGTGAGAAAGCATTGAGGTCAATACAGACTTGTTCATTATTGTCAAGTTCTCCTGACCAATCATGCGTCAATATGGGTGCACCATCAAGTTCAATAACCAGAGTGAATGAAGTAACAGTTTCATTACCTAAATTTCTTATGCAGGGACTCAAAAGCAACATATCATCACAAACCGCCACCTCCGGCTGACCTGTAGAAATCAAAGCAATATCTATATCTAATCCGGGGCCTTGCGGATCATAACCATCAAATACCATAGGTGCAAGATTCAAAGGATCTAAATGATCTCTCAACCGGGAGGAGGGGCTAGATCCATCCCATGATGTGGCAAATCGACCGTAAAAATCATATAGACCATTATTTTGAGTTGTAGGGTTATTAGAACAAGCCGCTAATCCACCAAACAATTGACCTATAATCCGTCCATCAGGATCGAATAATGGGGACCCAGATGAGCCCGACTCAGTGACACCTTCTTCCCATTCATCTATCCACCAAACCTGAGCGCTGCCAGATGTAGAATGGTAAGGTGCATCTTCATCTTTACAGATTTTTTTAATATCTCCGGCAGGATGATGGATGCCAATGGTAAACTCGGGAGCTATATCTGTCCTATCCCAACCTGCATAATACACGGGCCAACTAGATGGAATTTCACCATTAATCTCTACCAGAGCAAAATCTGAAGAAGAACTACTAGCCAGGAGTGTACCGGTAAAAAC
>SLDF01000418.1 GCA_007125435.1 Saprospiraceae bacterium | reverse complement strand
TTAAAAAAAGAATAAACCCTGTCACCTGATCAAAAGTAGTTTTATATTGTTAACAGCCCAAAATATTAATGTAAAAATCGATGAGACCAAAGTGGATAGTTGGTTTTGTAGTGATATTGACAGCGGCTTGCGTCACTCAGATGCCTTTGCAGTACAAGTCGGCATACGACACCGCCATTCATCCCATAGATGAGTCATCCGGTTATCAAGGTGGAGGTAATGTAGAGGAGGGCTTTGACTATATATATTATGGTGATTATATAGGATCCGGCTATCCGGCTGTTCTGCTGCTGGAGGAAGACTATGCAGACAGCCTGGCGGCGGATGGTGATTTTATGAAGTCGAGGAGCGGATTCCGCTACAATACCTTCAAAGACACTAATGATGTATTCGTCATCAATGGTAGCTGTTTCAAGTGCCACGCCGGAGAGGTTAATGGTGATATGGTATTAGGTGTTGGCGATCCTTACGGAGACTTCACAGATAAGCCCGGTCTGGCATTTAAGTTTGCACCCATGGCGATTGGACGCAAGCTAGGCAAGTCATCTCCTGAGTATAGATCATTTCTCGACGTATGGCAATTTCAAAAAGAAGTGTCACCTCGAATTGTGACCAAAGACATAGGTCCCAATCCGGCATTCCGTCTGGAAGAGAGTTGTGTAGCTTTTCGCCACCCGGATGATCTGACCTACACCAGTGAGCAGCAATTTCCCATCTCAGGAGAGACACCGGCTTCAGCTGTACCCCCACTATGGCACGTCGCCAAGAAGAAGACACTATATTATAATGGTATGGGTCGGGGCGATTTTGCCAAGCTATTCATGCAAGCCTCTGTCCTGGGTATCAAGGATTCTACATTTGCCAGGCAAGTTCACAGCAGGTTTGACGATGTCGTCGCCTGGGCAGCATCCATAGAGCCACCGCCCTATCCCGAGCCTATTGACGAGGCTTTGTCTGCCGTGGGCCGAGAGGTGTTTAAAGAGAACTGTAGCAAATGCCATGGCACGTATGACACGGTTCACACGTATCCCAACAAGATTTTGCCATTAGAAAAAGTAGGCACAGACCCCTATTATGCATTGTACTTTTATGAAGATTCCGGGCTGACAGGCTGGTACAATCAATCGTGGTTTGCGGCCAGTCCTCCAATGTCTGCCCTCCTGCCTTCTCTGGGTTATGTAGCACCGCCTTTGGACGGTATCTGGGCCACGGCACCGTATTTGCACAATGGGTCAGTACCCACGCTTTTGACCTTGTTGGATTCCTCGCTCAGGCCTAGTTATTGGGAGCGAGACACATTAAGCAAAGCTTACAATTTTGACGAGATCGGTTTGTCCTATGAGGTACGCGATCGCAAAGCCTCACGTAAGAAAACAACAGTTTATAATACGGACAGGAAGGGCTTTGGCCATCAGGGGCACACATTTGGCGACCACCTCAGTACAGCAGACAGATGGGCTCTTCTCGAATATTTGAAAACGTTATAAGGTTATCTCCCTGATTTTATTTCTGTCTTTTGGGCATCACCCTCCTCCTGTCGTCGTCGGGTCGCTACGTTACAGGGCTCCCTGAACGGTCGGCCTCTGCTCCATTACCATTGCGCAGAGTCTGGCTTCTGGCGTCGCCACCCTTTCACATCGCTGATGCATATCCTGTGTGATTGTCTGTATTGGTGATTAATAAGACATTCTATTTAATGTGTTATTGCTTATAAAGAAAAACTGTATTGTTGCATAAAATAGGATTCTAATTAAAACAAGCTTATTACTTCTATCAATCATACGTTTGGTGGTGAAAATACTTACTAAATGAAATGTACCTTAAAATTATCTCTGCTACCTTTATGGATACTTAATGTTATATTTACGGAGTAAAAAACATGTAGTTGGTTCGATGGAGTTTGTCTCAAAAAGCTCATCTAATTTTTATAGATAAGCTATGTACTAAAACTTTTGAAGTTGAAATATGGAGTTAGAAAAGTATGTATTAGAATCAGACGATGAGCAGGAAATCTTTGACTTCTATAGCCAAGGGCCTAAAGGGAATATACTTAAAAGAGTTGCATATGTTCCAACATCCATTCCTGATGTATGGCAGTTGGTGATGGGCGACTATGATGTTGATAAAGATGAAATTGACTTCTTAAATGTAACTAATAATAATGATAGAGAAAAAGTCTTAGCAACTGTAGGAGTAACTCTATATTCCTTTTTTAGCAAGAAGTCTGATGTAATGGTCTATGCTAAAGGCAGCACTAAATCACGAACGAGGTTGTACCAAATAGGAATAAATAAAATGTATGAAGACCTTAAAAAAGACTTCGAGATATTCGGGGAACTTGATGGTAAATTCAAGCGTTTTGAAAAAGGTGTTGTTTATAATTCGTTTATAGTAACAAGAAAATAAAAGTATGATACCAGAAAAAATAGAAGCTTTGGACATAAAGAGAAACCCTATCGTAGCGATAAATAAAAAGTTGAACAAATCAAGGAACATGAAGATCCCTCAGTTTAAAATCGATAATTTTGAAAGAGCGTTAGAAAATACAAACCTCCTTGAAGTGATCGAAGTTTTAAGAAAAAAAGAGTCATAAAGCCATAGTAAAAGACTATGATCTTTACATGGCGTCCAATTAAAGGCTACCTCTAATAATTCCTGAAGTGAGCTGGAGCATAGAGAATTTTGATTTAGACGACTTGTGAAGAAGGAACATAGCCTTAGCTACGTGACTGATGAACAAGGAAGTATAAATTA
>SLDF01000395.1 GCA_007125435.1 Saprospiraceae bacterium | reverse complement strand
GAACTCATATCATTTGAACGCAGCATAGCTTTTACTCTAAATATGACACAGTAGCGAAGCAAAGCCTCAGCGAGGCGACATATTAATAGCCCAGTGCGTCAGCTCTGGGTAAAGAGCATTGTCACCAAATGTTTTGGCGCTATTTTTGCCGCCGGAGGTGCAAAAATGGTGACAAAACAACTCGACCGAGCCACCACCATAACTTTAAAAAATACAGGCATCTTCAAGCACCGAATTGGTCTTGATCGAATGGTGTAGGGTAATCAATCCCGTTTTATAAAGTTAAATCGGAAGCCATCGTATGGTGTTTGATCAATGACGAGCGTATTATGAGTCAGGGTTATGGCATCAAATGGGCCGTTTTCTCCCATTTGAAGGGTGCGGACGGTATCGGCATCAATCACCTCATTGAGGATATAGGGCATGACTTTGTCGAGGTCATTATTGACATAGATGTACAAAGAGTCATTATCTCTGAAGTCGTATACATCCAATCTGTCGATATCAGCTAAGATGGTTGTCTCTTGTGTCCAGGGATTGAATGTGGAGATTAATTCCCATTCATTTAATATACTAACCTGGTCATGTGGGTCAACGGTTTCTTTTTCACAGGCTAAAAAGATAATCAGTAATAAAAGGAAGCTTAGTTTCTTCATATGGACAGGTTTTGACTTTCTAATAATAGATGTTCAAAGCGGGTAAATGGTTGGTTTTAAATGGACTTTTACTGGGGGCGTTGCAAACTCAAGCAGCGCTTGCACCCCTCCGGGCTTTTTATTCTTTGCATTTTAGAAGAGCAGGATAATGAATATTCAAAGCGTAATTTGCAAAAGGTACAAGGTCGAAAGGTCGGAAAGGTCGGAAAGTCTGAAGGAGCTGAGGCGCTGAGGAGCTGAGGCGCTCAGGAGCTGAGGAGCTGAGGAGCTCAGGAGCTGAGGAGCTGAGGAGCTGAGTAGCTGAGGAGCTTGGGAGCCTAGGAGCATAGAAGCTTAGGAGTAGTCACTAGTTATTTGATATATTTTTTGAATAGACTCGTCCTGTGCTGACGATTAAATCGCTGCGCTCGTGTTTATGGCAGAGCTTCTATTGGAGGTTTTTCGGAAGCTTATTAACGAGGAGATTTTATCAAAATTAAACTTGAAACCCTCAGGCGACTTCATGCGTAAACGTTTGAGAAAGGGAAGGGCGTATCAAACATTAATTAGCGAAGTGTAAGTTTTAGCTTCAGATTCAAAGCGACTGTTTTTTTGTTTCTTTTTTGACCTGGAGTAAAAAAGAAAAGGCTAAGAGATTGTATAATAAAAACCAAGGGTAGCTGAACTAAATGTAATCAGTCACATGTATGTATTTCTCAAGTGTTAGTATCAAAAAACGGGTTGTAGCATGATTATCCAATTATTGATCCGTAGAATTTTTATATCATATTCCCCAGAAAAAAGACGTGATTTGTTTTTGTCTGCAATTTTATTATTCAGTGTCGTAAAGTAATTGTTTTTTATAATTTGGTTTAGTCTGTATCATTGCATCAGCGATGTGGAAGGGTGGCGACGCCAGGAGCCAGACTCTGCGCAATGGTAATGGAGCAGAGGCCGACCGTTCAGGGAGCCCTGCAACGTAGCGACCCCGCGACGTAAGGAGGGGGGTGATGCCCAAGGATGAAAAAATCAAAATAATAACATAGTAAGGCAACTCAACTATGCACTAGTGATGCCAAGAGGGAGCCTACTGTCAGTATAAGGTCTTATTGGATTTAGCTGACCACAATTGGAAATTGCTCAGACCTTCTTCTCTCATGAGATTCCGGGCAGGAATGCTGCGGTCAGCAGGATCATGCGAAATTTCCTTGTAGATAAAATCGTCATCAAAGCCTATCTCAGCGGCATCTTCTCGCGTGCAGGCGTAGTAGAAGACTTTGGGCCGGGCCCAGTAGATGGCTCCCAGACACATAGGACAAGGCTCGCAACTCGTGTACAGGATACAATCATCCAGCTGGAAGTGGCCAAGGGTATTGCAGGCATCTCTAATGGCGACGACCTCTGCATGGGCGGTGGGGTCATTGGACTGAAGGACCTTATTGTTGCCTCTGCCGATGATGACGCCGTCTTTCACTACGATGGCGCCAAAAGGGCCGCCTTCTCCATTCTCCATCCCTTGTCTGGCCAGACTGATGGCCTCCTTCATGAATTTTCGATGTTGATCCATTGTATTTTAATATTTATACTCGGCTAATATATGACGATATTTATAATAATATGACAATCGGAGTGATCGCTGTATGTAAAAGTAAATTTGCACAGCTGAGTACTGTGCTAGATCTACGCTTATTTTGCAGACAATGTCTATATTAGCGACTTTTGAAACAAAGCAAGTGTATAGCGTATGGAGCCTTTTTTTGTCAATGATGCCATTGTGCTGGGGATATTACTGAGTGTTTTGGCACTGATCTTTCACACAGCGAGCTTAGATAACCCATACTTTAAGAAGTTTTATCGTTTCTTTCCGCCCTTGCTATTATGTTATTTTATTCCTGCATTATTGCGCTATCCGCTTGGGTTGATATCGGGTAGTGTTTCGGAGTTGTACTTTGTGGCGTCGAGGTATTTACTGCCTGCCAGTTTGGTCTTACTGTGTATATCAATTGACTTTAAAGGCATTCTACGGCTAGGGCCTAAGGCCTTGATCATGTTTGGGGTGGCGACATTGAGTATAGTGATAGGTGGGCCGATTGCATTATTATTTGTGTTGAAAGTGGCACCGGGCTTGATATCAGCGGATGCCGATGAGCTGTGGCGTGGGTTGTCGACAATAGCAGGCAGCTGGATCGGAGGCGGAGCTAACCAGACTGCGATGAAGGAGATATTTAATGTATCCGATAAAATATTTGCATCCATGATCGTCGTCGATGTGATCGTGGCCAACATCTGGATGGGGGTCTTACTCTATGGTGCAAACATAGGCAAGACTGTAGATCGCTGGCTAAAGGCAGATAGTTCTGCCATAGATGACCTCAGGAAGAGGGTAGAGGACTACAGGGCTTCAGTGCAGCGCCATGCGACAACGACAGATTTGTTCATTTTGATGGCTGTGGCCTTTGGTGGCGTGGCTGTTGCTCATTTTGGGGCTGACGTGATCACGCCCTGGATGCAGGGACGAATGGAATGGCTGGAGAAGATGAGACTAAACTCTCTGGCTTCAAGCTTTTTTTGGTTGATCGTTATCTCCACGACGATAGGTATGGTATTATCAGCAACTAAGGCTAAGAAGCTCGAAGGCATAGGCGCATCCAAGTGGGGCTCTGTATACATATATATATTGGTCGCTACTATCGGCATGCAGATGAATCTCCGCGATGTATTTGATAATCTGGGGTTATTTGCAGTGGGCTTGTTATGGATGTTGGCCCATGTCGCCATATTGCTGTTAGTAGCCTGGAGGATAAAAGCACCTTTCTTCTTCGTAGCCGTAGGTAGTCAGGCCAATGTAGGAGGGGCGGCATCTGCCCCAATTGTGGCATCGGCCTTTAGTCCGGCATTAGCCCCGGTAGGGGTCCTAATGGCAGTTCTAGGCTATGCATTAGGCACATATGGCGCCATTATCTGTGCATTGCTGATGCAGTGGGTGTCCGTTGGTTAACCCGGACCTATGCAATAGAATTTTCACTGCCCACCACCTGGCTGTGACAGTGGGCTGATATTGCGTTGTCAAACGGCTTCAAAGTATGCCGCTTCGCTTGATTTTGCTCATTTACCGGGCTACATTTATGATCTCCTGAAATCATCTGGAGGAGATGTTGAAGGGTGGATTATAGGTAACCTGACAGTTGTGATTATGCCTCATTCGTGAAATTACTTATTTTATCACTATTTAAGCCCTCACGACGAAGCTCTATTGCATAGTCCGATTTAAACTTTATTTCAAGTAAATATTAAATTTAAATTGAAAGTGTAATTAGCTGATTATAAATTTGTTTTATGGCAGTATGATCAAAAAGTTGATCGAGGTTAGCAAAATTTTATTAACAAGTGTGTAAAGATTACACCATGTAATTTGGTATTGAATAGGATTTATTTTATTATCTTTGCAGTCTATTTTAGTGTTAACTCAAAAGTCGAGTAAATGGATAAGAAGAGAGTATTAATTGTCACTCAAGAAATGCAGCCTTTCACAGCACTTTCAGAAATTTCAGAAATTGCCCGTCAGCTTCCCCAGTATGTTCAAGAAAATGGTATGGAAATCAGGGTTTTAATGCCCAAATATGGAACGATCAATGAGCGCAGACACCGTTTGCATGAAGTTGTAAGATTATCCGGTATGAACATCATAGTAGATGATGATGATTATCCATTGATCATCAAGGTTGCTTCAATACCTGGAGCGCGTATGCAAGTCTACTTCCTTGACAATGAAGAATTCTTTAAAAGGAAAGCTGTATTTACGGATAAAGATGGCAAGGACTTCGAGGATAATGCGGACAGGATGATTTTCTTTTGCAAAGGTACAATAGAGACGGTCAAGAAATTTGGCTGGGCACCAGACATTATCCATTGTCATGGTTGGATGACCAGTATGATTCCTTTCTATTTAAAAACAGCATACAAAAACGAGCCTCTTTTTTCACAGTCTAAAGTGGTGTACTCCATGTACAATTTTAGACCGAATGAGTCGTTCTCAGATAGATTTGCTTCTAAAGCTGCCATTAATAATCTAGAAGATAAAGATTTAAAGGCATTTGAGAATGGAAAAGGTGTATCTTTGCATAAGGGAGCAGCTGCTTTCTCTGATGCTTTGATCAGTAATGGTCATGCTGACGACGATGTAAAGTACGTTTTGGATAATGAAGATAAGCCACATTTACAGGTCGAAGATAAAGAAGCATATCTCAAAGACTGTGTAGGTTTTTATGAAACCATCACATCTGAATAATTTCTTTGATTTGAAATAATCAATTATTTTATGAATAATGCCATTTTGGGCAGTGGAATCATCGCGATACTGCTGGGTTTTTTTCTGTTTACCGGCTGCAATGAACCCGATGATTTTGGTGCGGGATTTGTAGAGGGTGAATCTTTACCAATAAATTTTGATCAGGTATTCGATCTCAGGGGCACGACAACAGCCACTGATTCTGAGATTACTCTCAATCAAGCGACCAGGGGCGGGGACAGTCTACTTTTAGTAGGTAATTTTCATGATCCTGCTTTTGGTAATATGAATGCCATATCCTACTTCCAGATGAGACCCTTGCCCAATATTAATATTGGAGGCCTTAATGATGTGACTTGTGACTCTGTTGTCCTGGATCTTAGGGTGGCAAGGACCCGTGTTTATGGTGATACATCTTTATCTTTCACTATGACAGTTCACCGACTGGATGAACCTCTTTTGAATGATACCTTATTGAGATCAAATGAGTTTAAGCCATTCGACCCTAATCCACTAGGTAGTTTTGACAATATCAAGATAACACCCAATACTAGAGTAGAAACATCGGATACTACGAGCGTAAGCTTTTTTCTGAGTACACATCTTGATCCTTCATTTGGACAAGAGTTTTTTCTTGACTCAAATATTTACGAGTCCGTTTCTGAGTTTTTACCATTTTTCAGGGGTCTGGTTTTACAAGTAGAGCCAAATGATCAATCGCCTGTTTTTGGGTTAAATATTTTCAGAAGAAATCCGGGAGGTTGGTCACCGGGAGATACTCGACTTAGGGTCTACTATTCGAATCCTGACACTTCCGGGGTATTAAGTTTCGGACTACAAGACATTATGCCGAGGTATGTCACCTATGAGCATGACTATACAGGTATGCCGGTAGAGCCATTCATAACCGAAGAGATTGGAGAACCTGAATACTTATTTCTCGAAGGTGCAGGAGGTGTTAGACCTAGAATTGTATTACCTGATCTTGATCAATACGAAGGCAAGTCTATAAAGGTAGCTTATCTTGAGTTGGCCATTGCAGATGATTTTAATGGGCGGCGTAATGAAGATTTTATCATCCCTGGACAGTTGGCTGTGTCGAGCTTGACAGATGCAGGAAATTTAAGCATACTCGATGAGTTCATCAGATTCCAGACTGCGGGTATTCTGCAAAGTCAATTTGGAGGTAATCCCGTGCCCGGAGAGATAGATGGCAAGCCTGTATTGATTTACCGCCTGAATATATCTCAATACATGCAGTCATACCTCAATGGTGTGCGATCAGGCGTGTTGATCCCAACGGTTTTTGGATCTCCTAAAAGAGTGAATAGGGTTATTTTATATGGACCCGGTCACCCTGAATTTGCAGCTCGTCTAAAAATCATCTATACTGACATTTAATTATTTTTAATACCCTAACCTTAAAAGCAACATCTCATGTGCGGAATTGTAGCATACATCGGAAACAAAAACGCTTATCCAATAATTGTAAAAGGCCTTAAAAGACTTGAATATAGAGGTTATGATAGCGCCGGTCTGGCCCTTCTCAATGGCGATCTCAATATTTATAAAATCAAAGGAAAGGTTTCGCAGTTAGAGGCCTTTGCTGCCGATAAAGATCTTAGAGGGTCGATTGGTATAGGTCATACAAGATGGGCTACCCACGGTGAACCTAATGATATCAACGCCCATCCGCACTTGTCTGATAATGGTAGACTTGCCATCATCCACAACGGTATCATCGAAAACAGTGATAGCTTGAAGAAGCTTTTGACCAGAGATGGGCATACTTTTACCAGTGAGACTGATACTGAGGTGCTTGTGCAGTTTATAGGGTCTGTTCAGCAAAAGTATAATCTGCCAATAGAAGAGGCAGTTAGGCAAGCACTGGGTTCTGTCATTGGTGCTTATGCCATAGTTTTAATTGACAAAGAAGATCCTACCAAGATAGTCGCAGCCAGGAAGGGTAGCCCATTGGTAGTGGGTGTAGGAGATAGTGAGTTTTTCCTGGCCTCTGATGCCACACCTATAGTAGAATACACAAAGAAAATGATCTATCTTAATGATGAAGAAATCGTCATCATGGATAGAGACAATCTTGAGATCAAGACTATAGCCAATATTCCCAAAAAGCCCGAAATCCAGGAAGTAGAGCTCGCAGTTGATGAACTGGAGAAAGGTGGCTATGAACACTTCATGCTTAAAGAGATCTATCAGCAAGGTCAAACCATAGCGGATGCTATGAGAGGTAGAATGAGCCACATAGAGAGCTGGGTCAAAATGGGCGGCATGGAAGAATATGAAGAGAAGTTTAGGAAGGCCAAAAGACTCATCATCGTAGCTTGTGGCACATCATGGCATGCAGGCTTAGTTGCAGAATACTTATTTGAAGATCTGGCAAGGGTTCCGGTGGAAGTCGAATACGCTTCGGAGTTTCGCTACCGCAATCCCATATTGACTGAAGAAGACATTGTAATAGCCATATCACAATCCGGTGAAACTGCCGATACCCTGGCGGCACTTGAGCTGGCAAGAAGTAAAGGCGCTCTCATTTACGGTGTTGTCAATGTCGTAGGCTCTTCTATATCAAGATTGACGCATGCAGGATCGTATATCCATGCGGGACCTGAAATTGGTGTGGCTTCCACGAAAGCATTTACCGGCCAACTTTCAATTTTTACATTGATGGCTCTGTACCTCGCCAATGCAAAGGGAACCATTTCTCGTACATATTTCCAAAAGCTTCTTAATGAACTTACCATCATCCCCGGTAAGATCGAGGAAATATTAAAACAAAATGACCAAATTAAGTATATTGCAGCGGAGATAAAGAATTCAAATAACGCCATTTACCTCGGTAGAGGCTTTAATTTCCCTATCGCACTTGAAGGCGCACTTAAGCTTAAGGAAATTTCTTACATCCATGCAGAGGGCTATCCGGCCGCAGAAATGAAACACGGCCCCATAGCCCTGATCGACGAAAAAATGCCGGTAATAGTTATAGCTACTAATAAAAATGCTTACGAAAAGGTCGTCAGTAATGTACAAGAAATCAAGGCTAGAAAAGGTATAGTCGTTTCTATAGTGGCAAAAGGTGATGAACAAATAAGCCGATTATCTGATTACACCATCGAAATTCCACCTACTGAAGATCCATTAGCACCTTTACTTTCTGTGATTCCGCTGCAGTTGCTTTCTTATCATATTGCCGTCATGAGACAATGTAATGTAGATCAGCCACGTAACCTAGCGAAGTCTGTGACAGTAGAATAATTCAATTTTAAAAATCAAAAGTATTTACCAATACCGTTTACTTCAATTACCATGAAAGATATTCAATTCGACTACAATTCCCAAAGGGACAACCTGATCATTCCAGAATATGGAAGACATGTACAAAGAATGATTGACTATATAAAAACTGTAGCCGATAAGGAAGAAAGACAGGCATATATAGAAACTGTTGTTGAATTGATGTTACAGATATTTCCACAAACCAAGAATATCGACGACTATCGCGATAAGGTGTGGAAGCACATCTTCAGAATAGCAGACTATGACCTGGATGTGACCCCACCTGATGGTATCTCTATCAAGAAACCTGACGAGCAGTCAAGGCCGGAAATTATCAACTACCCTAAAACCGATACTAAGTACAGGCATTATGGGAATAATGTACAACACTTAATTGATAAGGCCGCAACAATGGAAGACAATGAAATCAGAGATGAATTCATCAAAACCATCGGCGCCTATATGAAGCTTGCTTACAAAAACTGGAATAAAGAACACTTTGCCAATGATGAAATCATCAAGCAGGATATCTACAATATGTCCAAAGGCAAGCTCAAAATCGATAGTAGTGTATCACTGGACCACCTGACCAATCCTTCTACCGGCGGAAATCGACGAAGAAAGAAAGGCTCAAGCCAATCCTCCGGCTCTAGCAATAAGAAAAGCTATAAATCTAGAAGAAGATCATAACTTCTATAACTGATTTCTTTGTTGTTGGTACCGTGATGCTGCTTTAAATCTTTGATTTTACAAAAATAATACATCAAAATTTTTTATAATGTGATTGATGCTCTTATTTTTACATTGTAAAATTTTTAAACAATGGCAGAAAATAAGAAAGGGGATACCTTTGTCGTCAAAGGGGGAGCCACACTCTCAGGTGAAATCACGCCTCAGGGCGCAAAAAATGAAGCCTTACAGATTCTTTGTGCAGTACTACTGACTAAAGAAACGGTTACCATATCCAATATACCCAATATTCTGGATGTGAGATTACTCATCGATCTCCTTGACGGTCTGGGTGTCACCGTAGAGCGTCTCAATGCTCACACTTTCAAATTTACTGCCGCTGATATTGACCTGGATTACTTTAGCAGTGATGAGTATCAGCAGAAAGCCAGACGGATTAGAGGGTCTATCATGCTTATTGGTCCTATGTTGAGTAGATTTGGCAGAGCCTTCATACCCAAGCCGGGCGGGGATAAGATTGGTAGACGACGATTAGACACGCATTTTCTCGGGTTTCAAAAACTGGGTGCAGACTTTGTCTATGATGCTGAGAAAGACAATTACTATCTCGACGCCAAGGCCATGAAGGGGGATTATATTTTGATGGATGAGATATCCGTTACCGGTACGGCTAATGTCGTTATGGCAGCTGTATTGACTAAGGGAACGACGTCTATTTACAATGCAGCATGTGAGCCCTATCTACAGCAATTGTGCAAGATGCTTAATGCCATGGGAGCCAGAATTTCAGGAGTCGGGTCCAATCTGTTGATTATCGATGGGGTAGAGGAATTGTATGGCACGCATCATAGATTGCTGCCGGATATGATTGAGATTGGAAGTTTTATAGGTATGGCAGCTATGACGCAGTCCAGCCTCACCATCAAAGATGCGAGAGTTGACATGCTGGCTAATATTTTGCCGGTTTATCGCCGTATGGGTATAGATTTCGAAGTAAAGCAAGACGATATTTTGGTCAAAGAGCAGGAAAGTTATGAAATTCAGACCTTCATAGATGGATCCATTATGACGGTTTATGATGCACCCTGGCCGGGATTTACACCGGACCTGATGAGCATTATTCTCGTATTGGCTACACAGGCAAAAGGCTCAGTATTGATCCACCAAAAGATGTTCGAGAGTCGATTGTTCTTCGTCGATAAACTGATAGATATGGGCGCCCAGATTATCCTATGTGACCCCCATAGAGCTACCGTCATTGGACTTGATCGACAGTATCCATTACGCGGCATTCAGATGACCTCCCCGGATATCAGAGCCGGCGTCGCACTCCTCATGGCAGCAATGTCCGCTAAAGGTACGAGCATTATCAAAAATGTCCATCAAATCGATAGAGGATACGAACACATCGAAGATAGATTGAATGCCCTTGGAGCCGAGATTGAGCGTATAGATTAGTCTTAGATTAGCTATATTAAGATGTTTTGGGCGTGCCCCTTCGGGTCGGGCTATCCGCTTGTATTCCTGACTGTCTCATGGGCAGTCACTAGCTGCTCTATGGCTTTAATTTTGTTGAAAGTTCACAAGATTAAACTTAATTCCGTTTTTTATTATTGTTGCAGTCGACGCTGAGCCAGAGGCGGCTCAGTTCCCTCGTTATCAGATTGGCAAAGCATTCTTATTATTGGGTTCAAATGAGGATAG
>SLDF01000225.1 GCA_007125435.1 Saprospiraceae bacterium | reverse complement strand
GAATTGAGGCGTCTCCTATCTATCAGGACTGGTGTTGTGCACTTCACAAAACGACTTTTTGAATCTCATCCGTTATTGTTTATGAAGATTTGAGCCTTTTTTGATAAGATTATTGGAGGTGTCTTTAGAGTCAGGGTAATTATAGGTATCATCTTTAATATCAATCGGGCCTATAAAATCATCCTTTGGCAATCCAATAAACTGCCCCGTGTCATATTGAATTGTGGAAGGGTCTACATTGATAGGTTCATTTTGATCTTTACCAATTAAAGTATCAAACTTTTCTAAGTGATCAGTTGGGGTATCCTTTTCATACGGAGGATCAGCATTTGTCTTAAATTCATTATCAAAGAGGGGCTCAGTTTGTTCTGTAGTTGCTGAATTAGCGCCATTCTCCATAATTGAATTATGATCTAGATCCCATATTTTGCTTTCAGTTTCTACTGAGTCTTCGTTTATATCCAACATTTCAGTAGATTCTGTGCCCTTTTTGTTTATATCTTTATCATTAGATGAAAATAACGTTTCCAGCTCTAAAATGTCTAATGTATTCAAGGTTAATAATAGCCCAGATGAAATCGCAATCAACCATAAGATTACAATAAATGTATCATACTTCTTCTTAGGTTTTAGCTTTATTGTGGACCTTAATTTTGAACTTAATGCCGACTTGGTACTGTTGCCAAAAACGGCATCTGGCTGTTTGCTCTTGAACCGCCCGTTAAAAGAACAGGTTATGATAGAAATATTATCCTTTCCACCGGCAATATTGGCTTTTGCTATTAATTTCTCACAAACTATATTACCGCCTAGGTTTATTGTCGAGGCTATACTATCTGCAATTTCTTCATCTGATATCATACTGTTCAGTCCATCGCTACATAAGAGGAGTAGTTTTATGTCATCATGTATACGATATTTAATAAACCCTGGCACTGGTCGTTTATTCGGGTCACCTAATGATTGTGTAATGATATTACTCATATCTGACAATCTTGCTTGTTCCGGAGTCATATTTCCTGCTGTGACTTCATCCCATACCAGGGAGTGATCATCAGAAAGCATTCTAAACTCATAATTAACCCCCACTTGATCACGACGTTCTGAAAATAAATATGCTCTGCTGTCTCCTACCCATGATATGTAAATATGTCCTTCGATTATAATAGCCAGCACTGAGGTTGTGCCCATCCCGATAAGTTCAGGGTTTTTCTTAATATGCTTTAATATGGATTGATGCGCAAAATCTTGAGCATCATCAAGCATTCCTCTTATGTCTTTATAATGTCCAGTTAAAATTTTATCGTAAATATAATGGGTTAGTGCATCTATGGCTATAGATGAAGCAACTTCTCCAGCGGCTTCCCCTCCCATGCCATCAGCAACGACCATCAAGGGTATCGCATCTGAAAGGCTGACTCGATCCCCTTTACCCTCTGAAGAAGGAACCAACAGGTCAGACATAATAAAAATGTTATCTTCATTATTCTTTCTCAAAAGACCCGTATCGGTTATCCCATGAATATCTACATAGCTCAAAGCGGCTTATATTTTTAAGATTATTTGATTTTAATCATTAGAGATTCCATGCATTTCAATTTTTTTGCATCTCCCTTCTCTTCGTTTCGGGTCGCTATGCTACGGGGCTCGCTATTCGCTCGGCCTCGATTTCGTCCCGAGGTTTCGGGACTCCTCCATCGAGTCTGGCTCCGTTTCTCTACGCCCCCCACTTCGCAGCGCTGATTCCAGATCGCATGAAAAGCACTTGTTGTAGAAAACGCACTCTATATGCCCTGTTTGTGGTTTAAAAAGTGCCCGGAACAATATTGAGTCTTCCTATTCCTTCAGCAGGTACGACTCCTATTAAAAATGGTTTACCATCTTTATGAATAAAAGCCGGACCTCCGGTCCTACCATAGCCAAATTTATTTGATGACTGAAGTTCAATAAGCGTATTTGGCTTGCCACTAAAATCTGCAATAGGAATAATCTCCATTTTTAATTCCTTGCCAAGCAGAGTATACTTAAACTCCTTTGCATTATTTGTTTTTCCTAAGCCAAATATATTTCTTGTTCTACCACTAAATGAAGTTTGTTGAAAATCAATTCCAAACGTATAAACATTCTCAGGAGTAAAACGCACTTGTTCAATTGGAGTCAAGGAAAAACTTCCTTTTTGACTCACATCAACTTTAGCAATATCGCTAGCCGGTTCATTGGCTTTTTTGACTGTTATCTGGTCGCCGGAAAGTGGAAACTTACCTATTTGATTACTTTCAAGAGACAATAATTCATTTCTATCTTTTGCTGATGTCATGCCTTTGACTTCTTGAGAAGTGAAACTTATCGACCATTTTGTACTGTGTATGCTTTCTGCTGTAAAATGCACTATTACCTTTCTATTATCACCCTCTGCCGCTGATAAAAACCTCAGAATTGGAGATGTAGGATCATTTCTAAATCGCCATGGCTGGGCTACATGCCTCCCCATTACAATACCCTCATTTGAAGTTAAAATTGCGGAGCCCGTCCATAGAGCCTCTCTATTCAAGTCGACTATTTTCGCCTTTATGAGTTCTTCTGGTGTAAAGTTAATCATCCTACCTTGGGACCCTTCTACTTCTACTCTTGTTGCCTTTACCATCAATATGTCATCAAGAGGAAATACCGATTGGTCTAATATTTTTTCTTTAGGCTCTGCTATAGTTTCACTGATATTTCCCCCTGTTACCTGTGAAGGTGTAATATTGATATTTTCTTTTTC
>SLDF01000161.1 GCA_007125435.1 Saprospiraceae bacterium | reverse complement strand
TTTAGGCTTGAAGATGACTGATAGCTTTCAAGTCTAATTCTCATGAAATGTCCTGACTGATAAGTTGGCGAAAAATCTCCAATAGAAGCTCTGCCATAAACGCGAGCGTAGCGAGTTAAACGCGAGTGAAACGAGTTAAACATGAGCGCAGCGAATTAAACGTGAGCGGCAGTGGACAAAAAGTTTACGCTTCGCTGTTTATGCAAACGATCGGCTATCGCTTCCGTTTGCTGTTTATGCTACAAGCACGCCGTGCTTTCCGCTGTTTATGCTTGAAGATGACTGTTAGCTTTCAAGTCTTATTTGGACAATAGCTTGTGATTGACAAGCTGTTGAAAAAATCTCCAACAGACGCTTTGCTATAAACGCGAGTGAAACGAGTTAAACATGAGCGCAGCGAATTAAACGTGAGCGGCAGCGAACTAAAAGTTTACGCATCGCTTGTCATAACACGGATTGAAACGGGTGTATATCAAATTGTTGTTTTTTCTGGTCTTGCATCAGCGATGTGCAGTGATCAAGAGCGATAGCGATTGAGTCCGAAGGACCGAGCGAATAGCGAGTCACGGAACGTAGCGACCCGAGGACAGCAGGACGAGGGTGATGCCCAAAGCGACATACTTAAACGCGCCCGGGATTAAAACAGATCTAACTGACAAAGGGAAATTGACCCTCTCTAAAAATACAGCAACTTTAATACCTGTACGCCTTCATTCGGCGCTTGTACACGTATAAAGTAAGAGCCCGGCTTCATTCTGTTCTTTGGCAAGGTAAGGGCGTAAGATTCCAGTCTTTCATTGGAGAGGCCATCGATTTTTTCATGCAATATGATATGACCATGGATGTCAAACACATGGATTTGGCATTGCTGTGGGAGGTGGTGCAGATTGACGTCGCTTCCTACCGATGACAACATTGGGTTAGGTGAAATCTCCACTCCGGTCAATTCTTGAATTGGCGAAGATGATTGCAGTATCAGATCTGAGTCAATATGTATAAGATAATGGGGCATGCCATTTATGGTGGCATTATCTACTGATTGATACGGTTGATTGACTCTCAGTTGTATGATCATTTCCTGAGGTATTAAGCCGTCTTCATAACTAAGCAGCTCTTGTCCCGGCTTTAGCATGGTAAAGCCTGCCCAGGTTATCTGGTCGGTAGCTCTTCTTTTTGTTAATAAATTTCTGCGGGGTCTTAGGTCCCTGTGTAAATTAGCACCACCATCATACTCACTATTGGTAATGTAGGTATAGTGCTGTCCACCCATGAAGTAAGACATTATATTGGGTCCAAAATCTTCGATTATATCCTGGTCGTTTGGATTCCATATCATGTCATCTCCTATGACTTCGCCATTCTTAAAAAAGTCTTGAAACTCATCATTGTAAGATGAATTTTCTGCGAAGAGGATATTGAGTCTCTGCCCGGTCTCGACATTGATGGCATAACCCGGAAACCAGCCCATGCCCATGGGTTCTATGTAATTAGCATCACCGGGATCGTTAGATGAACTTGTCAGTACATCGCCTGTTTTAGTGCCGTCTTCTGTAGCATACATGCCATCCATGCCAATTGAGGGATGGTCTCTGTGGTCAAATACATTGGTATTGTCCGAGGTAGGGAATCCTTCTGAAGTATATAGGAAGTTGGAAGATTGCAGTACAACACTTCTTGTCCACTTGCTCTTGTCAGGCGTAAGCACCAGGTCAACATTATTGACATTACTTGGATTAATTGAGTTTCTCAGGTTACCGCCTGAAGTATGGATCGGCATAGGGCTCAGAAGAAACTGATCATCTGAATCGGGCAACCTATAATCTGTAGCAAAGAAAGGAACAAAGCTTGGTTCTAGCGTACCTGTAAACGCTTGTGTCGGGTCTAGGTTATAGTCAGGCTGGTCTATGTCGTTTTTGACGTAATTCAATGGATAGAATACATCTAAAGTACCATCATTGACTGCCAGTGATTTTGTGGAGCCGATGCCTCTAAGCCAGGGATCACCGTCTTCTTCCAGGTACTTAAATCGTGTGTTGACAATACCATTTGTTGGATTGATGAGATTGCCACCATTATTAACACCAACCGGATCTGCGAGAAACATCTCTAAGCTGATACCGTATTCATTGATGATTTGCTCGCTAAATCGCCCCATGTCATAATCGGAGAATATCTCTTGCTCAGTTTCCAAATCTCTCAAGGCCCATCTGGTCTGTTCGCCCACCCCGATAGATTCATCTTCATTGAATAGGTATAACAGTAAATCAGCATGCCGCAGATTTTCAGGATTGACCACCTTTGCTTTGACCGGTCCGGCACTTGCCTTATATTCCAATTGTCCATTAAAATCATCTTGAAAAATACGATCATATGAATCCTCCTCTAGCTCTAGAAATACTCCTGGGTTGCCGGCTCCATCAAGCCTTGTAATAGGGAATTCAGTGCCGTAGATAGGGGGCTGTCCTCCGGCACTTTCAGGCCTGGGTGTTGCGGTTATGTTTTGAACATTAATAGCTCCTGGTAGGAAAGGCATTCTTTGACCAAGAGCTGATCTCAAATCAAATTGTCGGTAAGAATTATGTGCATATGCAATGGCCATGTAATGATATGACTGATGATTCACTAATCCTTTATCTTCACCTGTGGCAAATGCATCTTCTGTGATCCTGATGCTTTTTCTAATGCCGGTATTACTGCCTTCCACCATTAGCTCAGGAACGAAAATGTTGTATTGAAAAAAAGGATCTGGAACTTGTATCCAATTATAGATAT
>SLDF01000034.1 GCA_007125435.1 Saprospiraceae bacterium | reverse complement strand
TAGCCAAGGCTACACTTGATGTCGTCTGAAAAGAGCTAGAGCTTAGAGAATTTTACTTTAGACGAGTGCTGAAGAGAGAGCGTAGCCTCAAGTGCTACGCGACCGATGAAGCAGGAAGTATGAAGTAAAATTATCAAGCAGTGCAGCGGTCTAGACTTTGAAGATGGCATCAAGGGTAGCCAAACTCCGTAAGTATTTTTTTTCGAAGATATCGCTCAAAAGAGCAAGACTTGGGATCATTAAGATGGCTCTTTTCAGACTCTAAAAAGCGACCCGTAATGAAGTGAAGGGTGATGCCCAAATTAAACAGAATTAATCACCAAGAATAGACAAATGCTATTTACTTATAGACTGGCTAAATGGTGTGAACCTACAAATTTAAAAGAATCAGGAAAGTGTCACATAAGTGGGTAATCTCCGATGTCGTGATAAAGTGAAATTAAACCGCAAAGCTGAAGCCTTCCTGTACGATTCGTTCATAGCCGATCTCATCAAACTTGTACAATCTGGCAGGACGGTGGGCGACACCTTCTTGATACTCATCCAACTCTATCAATATGTTCATCGAAAGCATTTTCTTTCTGAAATTGCGCTTATCGAGCTCTTGTTCTAGAATGGATTCGTAGAGGCGCTGAAGCTCAGAGAGTGTGAACTTAGGAGGCAACAATTCAAAACCGATGGGGCGACCGCGGACCATTTTCTTCAGTTTGCCAAAGCAGGCATCCAGGATTTTATTATGGTCGAAAGCTAACTGCTTGACCTTGGAGACAGGAACCCAGCCTACCTTCTCTACATGGGAATGCGGGTGGACATGTACATCGTCAATATTGACCAGGGAGTAATAAGCGGTCGTGACCACGCGACCTAGAGGGTGACGACCTACATCACCAAAGGTCTCGACTTGCTCCAGGTAGACATTGTCAAGTCCCGTAAGCTCGGTTAGTACCCTGCCGGCAGCGTCATCTATATTCTCATCAAGATAGACTAAATTACCCGGAAGGGCCCAGAATTCAAAAAACGGCTCTTCACCTCTTTTGATCAATAGAATTTTTAACTCATTGCCATCGAATCCGAAAATAACACAGTCAACAGAAAATGCCATTTTGAAGAATTCTTTGACATTTGCTTGCTGACTTTTAATACTTTGTAATTGCATTTATAGCTCTCTGTTTATAATAACTTGCGTAATAATACTAATTTTTATCGTTAGCTAGTTTGCATCATGTTGGTTTAACACTAACTTAAGACAAAAAAAAAGCTTTTGGAGTACGTTTCAATTGATTTAACAACAAAAGTAGATAAAAATTGACAGTGAGGCAATGCATTAATTTAAGGTGCGTTTATAACAGGACGAGTATAAAAGTGACAAAGTTTTATATGGTGAAATGGATGAAAATATGATTTTAACATTTTCCCACTTGAAATTTGTCAAATATTAATTTTATATTTGCAAGTCGAAATCAAGGAAGAGACAACGAGAAGACCTGGAAAGTATATTTTACGCACTCTATCCCTTGTTTTTGCTTTTAAAAACGGTTAGTCTATACTGGAAGTTTCAATAGACCTTATGGATTTCTTTGGTAAGGTTTTTGTATCGATCTGGTATTATATATTTCAATTTTGCAATAGCAAGCAAAAAAATTAAAACAAATGAGTATTTCATTGAGAGCAAGTTTTGTATTTCTATTGGCAGGTTTATTTTTGGTAAGCTGTGGCAGTAAAGATCGTTCTTCAACTACGGGTTGGGTATACAACGATCAAAAGTGGGGTGGTTTTGAGAAACTAGACTATCCCGGTCAAATTACAGGTCCCAATCTCGTACTTATCGAAGGTGGTACATTTACGATGGGTTCGACTTCTGATGATGTTACTTATGATTGGAATGCAATTCCAAGAAGGGTGACCGTATCTTCATTCTATATGGATGAAACAGAAGTGAGCAATATCAATTACCGCGAAATGTTGCATTGGCATAAAAATGTGACATATGAGTCTTACCCTGAGGTGTTCAGGTCACTTCTTCCAGATACGCTTGTATGGAGAGAGGAGTTGGCTTTCAATGAGCCTATGGTGGAGACTTATTTTAGACATCCGAGTTATGATGATTATCCAGTGGTAGGTGTCAATTGGAAACAAGCTGAAGAGTTTTGTAAGTGGAGATCCAACCGTGTTAATGAAATGCTCTTAGTAGAAAGAGGTATTCTTAACCTTAATGTTGCAGACCAAAAAGATGCTGAGAGTTTTGACTCAGAAGCTTACCTGTTTGGTCAATATGAAGGTAATGTAAAAAAGAACTTAAAAGACCGCACGACTGGTGGTGAAAGACCGGCAAAATTTGAAGATGGTATATTATTGCCTTCTTACAGACTGCCTACTGAAGCTGAGTGGGAGTATGCTGCTCTTGCACTGATCGGCAATCAGAGATCAAAAAGCGATGACTTAATCACGGATCGTCGTATCTACCCATGGGACGGTATGTCTCCAAGGTATAAGAGAAGAGATAAGCGTCAAGGTGATATACTGGCTAACTTCAAATTAGAAGGCGGTAACTACATGGGTACAGCAGGTAGATTGAATGACAAAGCTGCATTCCCTCAGCCGGTAAGAAAAGGATATCCTAATGACTACGGTCTTTATAATATGGCAGGTAATGTCAGTGAGTGGGTGATGGACATTTACAGACCTGCCACTCATCAAACACTAAGAGATGTAGACAATCACGATCTTAACCCATTTAGAGGAAATAGATTTACAACTCTAGAGCTAGATGAAGATGGGTT
>SLDF01000243.1 GCA_007125435.1 Saprospiraceae bacterium | reverse complement strand
CAAAGAGAAGAACAGCCAAAAGTCCAAAGCAAACTCAGTTCGCATAGATTTATAATGTTTGTAAATCTATTTTCTTACCTGAGTAATTTTAAACCTTCTCCCCAGAAATAATAACTGACCCGAAACTCATACCTTAATACATGACATTATGCTTTTAGACAAGCTTACAGCAATTAAGCCTTCTCCTTTTCTGTGTGCAGTATGTTTGACCTGACTTATCTGACAACAAGGATGTATTGAATAGAAACTTTGTCGTCTTGGTGCAAATGTAAGTAGCACTGCGAAGCCGAGCATGAATATAGCCAGGAAGTCATAAGCTAAACAATTCCCCAAATTATCACAGCCCCATGAACATTCCACAATGATCTTCAATTTATGTATTACTAGTTTGGTCAAACGATTTTGTCAACAATGAAAGCATATTTTAATCTTAAAAGTCCGATTTTCCAGTATTTGTCTTTAGTCTTGACTCTACCTGTACTCTGGTCATGTCAGCCTAAAGTACCACTTGCATATGCCGTTGTCAATGAGGCCATAGAGCGACATGGTGGTATGCGATACGACTCTCTTGAGATGTCATTTGATATGGGGGATGGACGCTTTATACTGGATAAGAAGGGTGCCACATTTATGTACAGCCGACAATTCAAGGATAGTCTCGGTCAGCCCGTAGCAGATTTTATGGATAATGATGGTTTTATACGACTTGTCGATGGTGTCTCTGTGGGATTATCCGATGACTTCAGAGGTGAGCTGTCCCGCGCTCTCGAAGGTACGATATTTTTTATACTGCTGCCACATGGACTTAATAATAGAAATGCCCGCAAAGAATACATAGGCCATCAAAACCTTAAAGGTGAAATGTATCACGTCATTAAAGTTGGCTTTAGTGAAGGTAACAGCACAGAACCATATAACGCCACTTTTTTATTTTGGATAAATATGGCTGATCAATATGTGGACTACATAGCCTATGAATTACTCGATCTGGATAAACTGAGATTCAGAGAAGCCTACAATAGACGAGAGGTCAATGGCCTTATCATTCAGGACTATTACAACTACAAGCCCACTGATAAGGAGGTGACCCTACATACGCTAAAGGACAGATATGAGAAAGGCAAGCTGGAGCTCCATTCAGAAATAAATCACAAGAATATCAGCGTTGCCCACAGAGTAGACTGATTATTTGCTCTTCTCGAAAACAGCCTTGATCTCATCCTCCAGATCATACTCATCGCCGGCCACATATCCATTGTGCGTATACACGATATTTTTCTTTTGATCCAGCAAGAATGTTTGAGGAATGGTCTGGAAGTTCAACTCGCGCATCATATCACCTTTTTCATCGGTATATACTGAGTATTCCCATCCTCGCTGTCCTACCATCGGTTTTACCTTTCTGATGGTTCCCGCATTGTCTATGGATACAGCTATGAATTCGACATTGTACTCATCCCTCCACTCCGGATAAAAATCCTTAATCGTGTCCAACTCTTTCTTGCATGGATTACACCACGTCGCCCAAAAGTTTAAGACTGTAATTTTGCCCTCAGAGACGATATCATTGAGCTTCACAGTTTTCCCATCCAGTGTTTTTAGGTTGACATCGGGCAGGGTGCCTTGCGCAGATGCGACTGTACTTATGATCATTATGGATACGACAATAAAAAAAATCTGACTAAACTTATTCATGTTTTTACGTTTGTTGTTAATTGGATTCAACTTGTTATTTTGAGTACTGAACATTTACTTTTAACTGGTCTGGCAAAAATAAATTGTGATCAAACTGCCGATTATTTAGTATGTATTTCATTTCGTCACTTTGGGCATCACCCTCCTCCTGTCGTCGTCGGGTCGCTATGCTTCACAGCTCCCTGAACGGTCGGCCCGGCTTCCACATTCGTTCCATCCGGTCTGGCTCCCTGAGGGTCGCCACTGTTGCGCAGCGCTGATGCAAGTCAGTCGATTAAAAGTGCCACCATCGCTTCAGCAAGTTTTTCCTAAATAGATTAAAATACTACAATTGTGCACACTTAGCGCCAAAATTCTACCTATGAAAACCTGCCTGTCAAACCCCAAAATTAAAGAATTGACCGTTTTTAACATATTTAATTTCATTCTTTTTAGTAGATGCCAAAATAAGTATGCAAATTTGCGCCATCGTTTCTTAATTTAAATTTTTGGATGACTTGCTTTGGTGTAAGTAATCTGCGTAAAAGACGGTTGTAAAAGGTTGATGGTTACTAAGCAATTAAGAATAATCTTTTTATTGGTTGTGTTCGCCTCGATGTTTGCCAATGCTCAGGATAGTAGTCCTAAGATATCGGGTAGTCTTCAGATGAATGCCAATGTTTTTATCAGAGATAGTCTGATAGGAGCCGCCAATATTCCTCAGTATGAAAAAGAGTTTTTTGGCGGTGAAGCATGGCTTGGCCTCAATGTATCACACATGGGTTTTGATATTGGAGTAAGATATGACCTTTTCAATAACTCCAATTTGCTAAACCCGACTGACTCCTATACTGATCAGGGTATTGGTATGTGGTATGTCCACAAAACTATTAATAAATTGGGGATTACCGCCGGCTATATCTATGATCAGATAGGCAGCGGCATGATTTTTAGAGCATGGGAAGATAGACCACTATTAATAGATAATGCACTTAAAGGACTGAAGCTGGAATACCAGTTTTCTGATAATTTCAGAATAAAAGGGTTCTCAGGACGCCAGAAGAACCTCTTTGATACTTTTGGCTCTGTCATTAGTGGATTCAATGCAGAAGGTTT
>SLDF01000330.1 GCA_007125435.1 Saprospiraceae bacterium | reverse complement strand
CGGCTGCATCATTGCTCCACTGCCTATGATCATCAGTGGCTGTTTTGATCGCTTGATCATCGATGCCATTTTCCGTATCTTTGATGACTTAGGCGCTTTGATGGTCATCTTTTGGTCCATGGAAACTGAGAAATCAACATTATCTTTACCTGCAAATAGTTTGCGGGCATGGCGTCTTATATACCATTGTATGACCCTCTCTTTTATATTGACAGCTTTGTTTTCTGATGATTTTTTGCCGTACCACTCTTGTACTAACTCTTCGCCATATAAAACATCTACAGGTATCTCGATAAATACCGGTCCGGGTACTCCCGACTTTGCCACTTTAAAAGCATGCTTGATGACTGGTGCAATCTCACTGACTTTAGAGACACCGGTAGCCCATTTAACATTGGGCCTCATGAGGCTGATTTGATCAATATCCTGCAAGGCACCACGACCTTTCAATAATGTAGCTGCTGCACCACCGAAAACGATCAACGGCGATTGAGCTAAGTAAGCATTCTTCACAGCAGTGATGGTATTGGTCAAGCCCGGGCCAGCCGTGACCGCAACAACACCCGGTATACCTGTAAGTCTCGCAACTGCATCCGCTGCAAATACAGCATTGACTTCATGCCTCGTGTCTATTACCCTGATGCCGATCTTCTCAGCTCCAACAAATATGGGCGAAATGTGACCGCCGCATAATGTGAATAAATATCGCACACCATAACTTTGTAATAACTTAGCTACAATATCACCTCCATTCATAATTTTATAATTATCGTTTTGACCTCAATATACAAAATTAATAGTTCCGCTTAATTGAATCGCCCTTGTCTGTAATCACCTATCAAGGTTTTGCCTATACAGCGAAATACAGAAGAAAACTTGTGCTAAGAAATTGATCCTTTAGCATTTTATTGCATGGCATCTAATTCAACCATATTTTCTATCTGGCAGTTTGATTTACTTCCACTCCATTACACGACTGTCTTATTGATAACTCATTGATTATTAACACAAAGCGGATTCTTTTACTATCTTTGCAGCCGATTTGAAAATTAAAATACTATTATGTCAGTAGCAAAAGCAAATGATACCGTAAAAGTCCACTATACGGGTAAATTAAAAAGTGGTGAGATATTCGATACTTCTGTGGATAGAGATCCATTAGAGTTTACAATAGGCGCAGGCCAACTTATCAAAGGATTTGATGAAGGTGTGGTAGGCATGAAAGTCAATGAAACTAAAACTTTGGAAATTCCCTCAGATGAAGCCTATGGCCCGGTTCATGACCAGCTCATACACGAGGTCGAAAAGGCTCAATTGCCGGCAGAAATTCAGCCTCAAGTGGGACAAACTCTCATCGCCACAGGTGCTGAAGGACAAGAGACACGACTCATCATCAAAGAAGTAAAAGATGCTAGCATTGTCGTGGATGCTAATCACCCATTGGCAGGAAAAGATTTAATCTTTGACGTCCAACTTGTCGAGATCGTCTAGAGTAAAGATAAGACAAGACATTGAAAAGCCTTGAGTCGTAAGATTCAAGGCTTTTTGTTTAAGTAATGTTATTGTTGTGGTTAAATCGTGAAACAAAAACCTTCAGATAATGTTATCAAAACAAATAATCAATTATGGATATCAAGTTACAACCCGGAGATAAAGCACCTGATTTTACGACTACCAATGAGAAAGGTGAAAAAATAAGCCTTAGTGATTTTAAAGGTAAGAAAGTAGCGCTTTTCTTTTACCCAAAGGACATGACCCCAGGATGCACTATGGAAGCCTGCAATCTAAGAGATAATCACATCGCCTTGAAAAAGCAAGGGTTCGAAATCTTAGGTGTCAGTAATGATAGTGAAGAGCGCCACAAAAAGTTTATCGATAAGTACGAACTTCCCTTTAGCCTCCTCGCAGATACTAACAAAGAAATAGTGAACGCTTATGGTGTCTATGGCCCCAAGTCATTTATGGGGAAAAAGTACGAGGGCATTCACAGAACAACTTTTATCATTGATGAAGAAGGTATGATACACTCTATCATAAAAAAAGTAAAAACAAAAGCACACGCCGACCAAATATTGGAAGCGGTAGGATAATTTACAATAGCCATTTCTAAAAGTTGAAAAGCTGTGAATCAATGGATTTACGGCTTTTTCTTGTTTTAGCTTCAGCACTTTCTTATAACCTCTGTAGATATCATTATAAATTAGTTGCACTGGCTAGTGTTCATCATGTGCTTCTACTAAAAGTATCAATGTTATCAAAGCATACAAATGACGTGCATATCACAGTTAATTCCTTCATGTCTTAAGGCTACCTGCTGCTACCTTTTCGAACGAATGACAAAATGAATAAAGGTAGACCTGTCACACAGATTAATCAAATTTCCTTTTCACTAGTCACCAAAATCATAGATGGTCTAACTCGTCTTAGCTCTTAGAGCTAGCCTTGGACTTAAAAGCATAGATATCTAGAGCAATACCAAGTCTAAACTGGAAAAAATGTCCATAGCTCGTTTGTCGCAACCTATCAATCTCTGTAAACTCGTGATAGTAATTAACATCAGTAAAAATGCTATAACCATAAGCAGACTTAACATTGTTATATCTTACACCTAAGCCTCCAGCCATAAAAAGTGCCATTCTGTCTATCAAGTCACCATCAGCGGATCTTCGAGACATGTATGTTTCTCGATTTTGGAGATAGCGACTTTCTACGGATTCATTTATTATATGCTCTTGATTAACTACGGACCCTAATTGGTATTGTATATATGTGTCAAATTTATGTTTGTTTTT
>SLDF01000189.1 GCA_007125435.1 Saprospiraceae bacterium | reverse complement strand
GAAGATATCGCTCAAAAGAGCAAGACTTGGGATCATTAAGATGGCTCTTTTCAGACTCTAAAAAGCGACCCTCTGACGACAGGAGGAGGGTGGTGCCCAAAGCGACAAAATGAAATATATTCTGTGGTTAATGATAAACCTCTAATCTTTTTTCGCTGTCCCTAATGATTCTTTCAGTAATTGGATTGCAGAATATTTTACTCTACAACCCAATTTATGACTTATTATAATTAGGACTTTGCTTCCACTTGATTTTCGATTTTGTGATAGTAGAGTAACAGTCACAAATTCACGATTTATTTTCCTAAAGAAACATTTGAAAAAAAAGTTGTATTTTTTCTTTTTAAATTCCAACAAGAAAGTATCTTTGCAATCGCTTTTGGTAAACGAACCATAAATAAGCGATTGAAAGACAAAAAGCATAGTATAAAAGAGCATTATATATCGTTATTTTGCCAGCATAGCTCAGTTGGTAGAGCAGCTGATTTGTAATCAGCTGGTCGGGGGTTCGAGTCCCTCTGCTGGCTCATTTTTATGTACTATGCGTAAGGAAGGGGGTGCGCCGAAGTTGGAGAGTCGGGGCAGACTGTAAATCTGTTGCCTATGGCTGAGTAGGTTCGAATCCTACCACCCCCACCTCATTGATCATAAAGATGTGATGAAGTATTAATCAAGCGGGAGTAGCTCAGTTGGTAGAGCGACAGCCTTCCAAGCTGTAGGTCGCGGGTTCGAGCCTCGTCTCCCGCTCTTTTACTTTATTAGGTTTTATTGACAATAGTTTATGATAGCCAGATATCTCTAGTTAAACTAATTGGTGAGTTGTAGACTTGGATAGTCCAATTTTGGTTTTGGATATATGCTGGTTAGTAGTTTGCCAATGTAGCTCAGGGGTAGAGCACTTCCATGGTAAGGAAGGGGTCGGGGGTTCAATTCCCTTCATTGGCTCGAAATAAGAGTATTTGAAAATTAATTTTATAACAATAGCAAATAAATTTTTTACCGATGGCAAAGGAAACTTTTGAAAGGAACAAACCTCACCTCAATGTCGGAACAATTGGTCACGTAGACCACGGTAAAACTACTTTGACAGCTGCCATTACGTCGGTTTTGTCAAATGATGGTTTTGCCAACAAAATGGACTACGACGCCATCGATGCGGCACCCGAGGAGAAAGAAAGAGGTATCACAATTAACACTGCTCACGTTGAGTATGAAACAGCAAACAGACACTACGCACACGTAGATTGTCCTGGTCACGCTGACTATGTAAAAAACATGGTAACTGGTGCAGCCCAGATGGATGGTGCAATATTAGTTGTTGCTGCAACTGATGGCCCTATGCCTCAAACAAGAGAGCACATCCTATTAGCTCGTCAGGTTGGTGTACCTAACATTGTTGTTTTCATGAACAAGGTTGACCTTGTAGACGATGAGGAAATGTTAGAACTTGTAGAAATGGAAGTGCGTGAGCTACTAAGCCAGTACGAGTTTGACGGTGATAATGCAGCAGTTGTTCAAGGATCAGCTCTAAAGGCTTTAGAAGGTGATGCAGATGCAGCAGCTAAAATCAAAGAATTGATGGAAGCCGTTGACCGCGAGATTCCTGAGCCAGTCAGGCTTGTTGATCAGCCATTCTTGATGCCAATTGAAGATGTGTTTTCAATTACAGGTAGAGGTACAGTAGCAACTGGGCGTATTGAGCGAGGTGTTATCGAAGTTGGCCAGCCGGTTGAAATCATCGGTATGATGGAAGATGGTGCTAAGCCACTAAACTCTACTATCACAGGTGTTGAGATGTTTCGTAAATTATTGAACAGAGGTGAAGCTGGTGATAATGCAGGATTACTTCTTAGAGGTATCGACAAAAATGATATTAAAAGAGGTATGGTTATCTGTGCACCTGGTTCTGTAAAGCCACACAAAAAATTCAAATGTGAGGTTTATGTATTGAGCAAAGATGAAGGTGGACGTCATACACCGTTCTTCAATGGTTACAGACCTCAGTTCTACTTTAGAACAACTGACGTTACAGGTGACTGTAGCCTTCCTGATGGTGTTGAAATGGTTATGCCTGGTGACAATGTTACTTTGGAAGTAAGCCTTATCAATACTATAGCAATGGAAAAAGGACTACGCTTCGCAATTCGTGAAGGTGGCCGTACTGTTGGAGCAGGTCAGGTGACTGAAATAATTGAATAGTATAGATTACATAATATAGTTATGAGTTAAGCATCTGTTTTCAGATGCTTAACTTTACTGTTTACGGGCATAGCTCAGCTGGTAGAGCGACGGTCTCCAAAACCGTAGGCCGAGGGTTCGAATCCTTCTGCCCGTGCAAATTAAGAGTCATGGATAAAATAAGACTTTACGTTAAGGATAGTTATAACGAACTTGTTAATAAGGTGACATGGCCCGATTGGCCAACGTTACAAAGCAGTACTATTGTTGTTATCATAGCGTCGTTGATTATTGCTTTGATCATCTTTTTAATGGATACCATTTCAAAGCAATCACTAGGACTAATTTATAATCTCTAGAAAAAACATTTCGGCATGGTTGATGAGAAGAAATGGTACTCGTTGAGAGTGATTAGTGGTAAAGAGAAGAAAATAAAGGAGAGGATAGAGTCAGAAATCAATAGATCCGGGTGGAACGATATTGTAACCCAAGTGATAGTGCCTTCTGAGAAAGTTTATAAAATCAGGAACGGCAAGAAAGTTATCAGCGAACGCAACATACTGCCTGGTTACATTTTGTTAGAAGCTGAATCTGATAAGTTCTCGGGTGAAATGATTCAAACTATTAGTGGATTACCTAATGTTATTCACTTTTTAGGTAAAAGTAACCCAATTCCTATGAAGCAATCTGAAGCAAACAGGATGCTGGGTAGGTTGGATGAGTCAGAAAGTGAGGATGAAGCGTTATTAGAGCCATTTATAGTTGGGGAGACTGTTAAAATAGTAGATGGGCCTTTCAATGAGTTTGTTGGTGATATTCAAGAAGTTAACGAGGAGAAGAAAAAGTTGAAAGTTGTTGTGAAGATTTTTGGACGAGGTACAGAAGTAGAGCTCAACTTTATGCAGGTAGAAAAACAGAGTTAAAAATAATAAGATTCTAGCTTTAGTTTCTTTTAGTAAAGAAAGCTTCCCTAAGGTATAGGACATTTAATCACAAATAAGATCGCTTAAATAATGGCAAAGGAAATAGAAACGTATGTAAAATTACAGGTAAAAGGTGGTCAAGCAAATCCAGCACCACCTATTGGTCCTGCTTTGGGTGCCAAAGGTCTTAATATCATGGAGTTTTGTAAGCGTTTTAATGCTGAAACTCAAGATAGACAAGGCAAGGTATTGCCGGTGGTTATTACTGTCTATAAAGATAAATCATTTGACTTTATTATCAAGACACCTCCGGCAGCGGTTCAGTTGATTGACGCTGCGAAAATTAAGAAGGGGTCTGCGGAGTCAAATAGGATTAAAGTAGGAAGTGTAACCTGGGATCAAATCAAAGAGATTGCAGAAAATAAGATGCCTGACATGAATGCATTTACACTTGAGTCTTCAATGAAGATGGTAGCTGGTACTGCAAGAAGCCTTGGGCTTAATGTCAAAGGCACCCCACCATGGGAACAGAATTAATTTTTTAACCAAAGGGAGTTTATTCTTGATGATCTTGAATAAATGCTAATACCTTTAAATTTTGAATAATGGCAAGAGTTGGAAAAAAGAGAGCGGCTGCTGATGCTAAAGTTGATGCAGATAAGCTTTACTCGCTTGACGAAGCAGCGGCATTAGTAAAAGATGTTAACACTGCAAAGTTCGATGCTTCAGTTGATCTTCACATTAGATTAGGAGTAGACCCAAGAAAGGCTGATCAGGCTATCAGAGGTACTGTTGTTCTTCCACATGGAACTGGGAAAACTAAGAGAGTCCTAGTATTGTGCACACCTGACAAAGAGGAGGAAGCTAAAGCAGCTGGTGCAGATCATGTCGGTTTAGACGAATATGTTACTAAAATACAACAAGGATGGACTGATATTGATGTAGTAGTTGCTACACCTAACGTTATGGCACAGGTAGGTAAGATCGGTAGGATCTTGGGTCCAAGAGGATTAATGCCCAACCCAAAAACAGGCACAGTAACTATGGATGTCGCATCTGCAGTGAGTGATGTGAAGGGAGGAAAGATTTCTTTTAGAGTTGATAAGTTTGGAATTATCCATGCTTCTGTTGGTCGTGTATCATTTGATGCAGCAAAGATTAAAGATAATGCCAATGAATTATTATCAACTATAGTTAAAATGAAGCCTTCTTCAGCAAAAGGTACCTACATGAAATCTGTAACCCTGGCAAGTACAATGAGTCCGGGCATTAAAGTAGATCCTAAATCTATTCGTTAACATCGATTAAATCGCATAATCATGACAAGAGAACAAAAGGCTGCTGCTATAGCAGATTTAAAAGAAAAGTTCGAAAATTCACAATATTTCTATATCACAGATTCCTCTGCTTTATCTGTAGCAAAGGTTAATGAGCTCAGAAGGCTATGCTTTGAAAAGAATGTTCAAATGCACGTTGTCAAAAACACTTTGGCCGTTAAGGCTTTAGAGTCTGCTCCAGAGGATAGAGGTTTCGAAAAACTTTATGATGTCCTTAAAGGACCTAGTACGATTCTATTCAGTGAAGTTGGCAATGTTCCTGCTAAATTGATAGAGGAATTTCGTAAGAAGAATCCGAAACCTTTATTAAAAGCTGCTTACATAGATACCGACGTATTCATAGGTGATGAGCAGGTGTCTGTATTAGCTAAATTGAAATCAAAAGAAGACCTTCTTGGTGAAGTTATCACTCTTCTTCAGTCTCCTGCTAAAAACGTTATTAGCAGTCTTAAGTCTGGAGGAAGTACTTTGTCAGGATTGTTGAAAGCTCTTGAAGAAAGAGCATAAAATTGGCTTCCAAGCTATACGCTATAATAAATATAATTTTATAAAATTTAAAAAGAAAGAAAAATGGCAGATCTTAAAGAATTTGCAGAACAACTGGTGAACCTTACTGTTAAAGAGGTAAGCGAGTTGGCTGAAATACTCAAAGAAGAGTATGGTATTGAACCAGCAGCGGCAGCAGTAGCTGTAGCAGCTCCTGGGGCTGGAGGCGCTGATGGCGACGGTGGAGCAGCCGAGAAGACTGAATTTGATGTCGTTCTTAAATCACCAGGCGGTGCTAAATTGAACGTTGTTAAAGAAGTTAAAAACTTGTTAGGAGTTGGCCTTAAAGATGCTAAAGAGCTTGTTGATGGTGCTCCTTCTACATTGAAAGAAGGTGTTTCTAAAGACGAGGCTGAAAGTATAAAGGCAGCTTTAGAAGGTGCTGGAGCAGAAGTAGAATTGAAATAAATTCTAATGACCTATCGTCGAACTCAATGCTCGTTCGATTTTGGTCATTGTGACAAAAAGGCTTAGTTAAAGTGTAAACTTTGACTAAGCCTATACCTATTTATTTTTGAGCATTTGATTCCGGCTATTCCGGTTCGTTAATTTAAAACAGGAGTTTAAAAGATGGCTGCAACTACAGAAGCAATTACAATTGCCGAAAAAGAAAGAGTAAACTTTGGCAAGATCAAATTATCTGCTGAATACCCCGATTTACTCGAAATACAATTACAATCTTTCAAAGAGTTCTTTCAATTAGAAACGACTCCTGAAAACAGAGCAAATGAGGGTTTGTATCGCGTTTTTCAGGAGAATTTTCCTATAACTGATGCACGTAATATCTTTAATCTTGAGTTCTTGGATTACTTCATAGATCCTCCAAGATATACCATTGAAGAATGTATGCAGCGTGGTCTGACGTATAGCGTACCTTTAAAAGCAAAACTTCGTCTTTCTTGTAATGATGAAGAGCATGTTGATTTTCAGACCATTGTTCAGGATGTTTTTTTAGGGAATATTCCTTATATGACCCCTAAGGGTACTTTTGTGATCAATGGTGCGGAAAGAGTAATTGTTTCTCAATTGCACCGATCTCCTGGAGTTTTCTTTTCTCAAAACTTTCACCCCAATGGTACTAAAATATATTCAGCAAGGGTAATTCCTTTTAAAGGTGCCTGGATGGAATTCGCTACTGACATCAATACTGTCATGTATGCATATATCGATAGAAAGAAAAAGTTCCCTGTCACTACGTTATTGAGAGCTATTGGTTTTGATAGTGATAGAGACATTCTAAACATATTTAATCTTGCTGAAGAGATTAAATGTAATGAAAAATCACTTAAAAAGGCTTTAGGAAGAAAGCTTGCAGCAAGGGTTCTAAAAAAATGGACTGAAGACTTTGTGGATGAGGATACCGGGGAAGTGGTTACCATTGAAAGAAATGAGATAATTCTCGAAAGAGATGTCATTCTTGACGAAGACAATATTGAATTAGTACTTGAATCTGACGCCGATGTTGTGATACTCCAAAAAGAGGATGTTGAAGAGGATTATTCCATCATATACAATACACTTCAGAAGGATCCTTCAAGTTCAGAAATTGAGGCTGTTCAATACATCTACCGCCAATTAAGGGGTACTGAGCCACCAGATGAAGAGACAGCAAGAGGAATAATTGATAAGCTGTTTTTCTCTGACAAAAGATATAACTTGGGTGAGGTTGGTCGATTTAAAATCAACAGAAAGCTCAAAACGAATATTCCTGTCGAAACTCAAGTCCTTACAAAAGATGACATCATTCAAATTGTCAACTATCTGGTAAGATTGATGAATCAGCATGCTGAAATTGACGATATCGATCACCTTTCTAATAGACGTGTAAGATCCGTGGGTGAACAATTGTATGCTCAATTTGGTGTTGGTCTTGCCAGAATGGCTCGAACCATTCGTGAGCGAATGAACGTACGAGATAACGAAGTATTTACGCCGATAGATCTTATCAATGCAAGAACATTGTCTTCTGTCATTAATTCATTTTTTGGTACAAGTCAGCTGTCTCAGTTCCTTGATCAAACTAATCCACTATCTGAAATTACGCATAAGCGTCGTATTTCAGCCTTAGGACCAGGTGGTTTGTCGCGTGAAAGAGCAGGTTTTGAGGTACGTGACGTACACTACTCGCATTATGGTAGATTGTGTACTATTGAGACTCCTGAAGGTCCGAATATTGGGCTTATCTCAACTTTATGTGTTCATGCCAAGATCAATAGTATGGGTTTCCTTGAGACGCCATACAGAAAAGTTAAAGAGGGGAAAGTTGACCTTAAGTCTTCTATACAGTATTTATCAGCTGAAAATGAAGACGCTATTAAAATTGCACAGGCCAATTCGCCTGTGGATGAAAAAGGTGGTTTCTTATCAGACAGGATTAAATGTAGAGAACACGGTGAATTCCCTGTCTTGACGCCTGATGAAATTGACTTCATGGACGTTGCTCCAAATCAAATTGTGGGCGTTTCTGCATCTCTTATTCCTTTCCTAGAGAATGATGACGCCAACAGGGCCCTTATGGGATCAAACATGCAACGTCAAGCAGTACCTTTGGTCAGACCTGCTGCACCAATAGTAGGTACAGGTCTTGAAGGTAAGGTAGCTCGTGATTCTCGTATGTTAATCAATGCTGAAGGCGAAGGCGCTGTAGAATATGTTGATTCAGAAAAAATTGTTATACGATACGATAGAACACAGGAAGATCAATTAGTGTCTTTCGAAGATGATACAAAAACCTACCACTTAACAAAGTTTCTTAGGACAAACCAGGGAAGTTGCATCAATCTCAGACCTATTGTAAAAAAAGGAATGAGAGTGAGCAAAGGTACCATTCTTTGTGATGGTTATGCGACTGAGAAGGGTGAGTTGGCAATAGGTCAAAACCTCAAAGTGGCCTTCATGCCATGGAAAGGGTACAATTTTGAAGATGCCATTGTATTATCCGAAAGAGTAGTAAGAGAAGATGTATTTACATCTATTCACATAGAGCACTTTGAGCTTGATGTAAGAGACACAAAGCTAGGTGAGGAGGAGTTGACTAATGATATCCCGAACGTTAGCGAAGAGGCTACCAAGGACTTAGATGAAAACGGTATCATCAGAGTTGGTGCATGGGTTAAGGAAAGTGATATCATCATTGGTAAAATTACTCCTAAAGGTGAATCCGATCCTACACCGGAAGAAAAACTACTCAGAGCTATATTTGGAGATAAGGCAGGTGATGTTAAAGATGCTTCATTGAAAATATCGCCTTCTGTTTCTGGTGTGATTATCAATAAGCACATTTATTCAAGAGCGAAAAAAGATAAATCACAAAAGCTTCAGGAGAAAGAAATGCTCTCTAAGTTGGAGAATCAGCATAAAATTGCCATCAATGAGTTGCATACCATATTGCTGGATAAATTGCTGACCCTATTGAGAGAATTCAAGTCCAATGGTGTACGTAGTGTATATAATGAGGAATTGATATCTAAAGGCTCTAAGTTCTCCAAAGCTAATCTTAAAGATATTGACTATACTTCCGTAGATTATACCAATTGGACAGGTGATGATCACGTAGATAGCTTGATCGCCCGTCTCCTTCACAATTATAATATTAAGTACAATGAGGAAGTAGGTAGATACAAAAGAGAGAAATTTAATATTAGTATTGGAGATGAGCTTCCTGCCGGTGTACTTAAGCTAGCAAAAGTTTACATGGCCCAGAAGCGTAAGTTGAAAGTAGGGGATAAGTTGGCAGGGCGTCACGGTAACAAAGGTATTGTGTCTAAGATTGTAAGAATCGAAGATATGCCATATCTAGAGGATGGAACTCCTGTTGACATTGTGTTGAATCCATTAGGTGTACCTTCTCGTATGAATCTGGGTCAGATATTCGAAACAGTTCTAGGATGGAGTGGCGAAAAATTAGGTGTGAAGTTTGCTACACCAATTTTTGATGGTGCTAGTCTTGATGAGATTTCAGAATATGTTACTAAAGCAGGTTTGCCTCAATTAGGTCAAACTTATCTACACGATGGAGAAACAGGAGAACGCTTTCACCAGCAAGCAACAGTAGGTGTAATTTATATGTTGAAGTTGGCTCACATGGTAGACGATAAGATGCACGCAAGATCTATAGGACCTTATTCATTGATCACACAGCAACCACTTGGTGGTAAAGCTCAGTTTGGTGGTCAGAGGTTTGGTGAAATGGAGGTGTGGGCTCTTGAAGCTTATGGTGCTTCCAACATTTTGCAAGAATTATTGACCATAAAGTCAGACGATATAGTAGGTAGAGCAAAAGCTTACGAAGCCATCGTTAAGGGTGATAATCTCCCTGAACCGAATATTCCTGAGTCATTTAATGTTTTGATTCATGAATTGAGAGGTCTAGCTCTTGACGTGAAGTTTAACTAAGCATTGTGTACACTAATTCAATTGATTAACTTTTTATATATCATATATGTCATTTAGTAATAAAAATATCAGTCCAAAGCAGCATTTTGATAGCATTACTATTTCATTGTGCTCGCCTGATGAGATCCTGGAACGCTCACACGGTGAAGTCATTAAGCCGGAAACGATTAATTATCGTTCTTACAAACCTGAAAGAGATGGTTTGTTCTGCGAACGTATTTTTGGGCCAGTAAAAGACTATGAGTGCTATTGTGGGAAGTATAAGCGTATTCGGTACAAAGGTATTGTCTGCGACAGGTGTGGAGTTGAGGTTACCGAGAAAAAGGTAAGAAGAGAAAGAATGGGTCACATCAAGCTTGTGGTTCCCGTGGTGCATATTTGGTTCTTTAAATCATTACCTAATAAAATTGGTTATTTACTGGGTCTAGCTTCAAAAAAGCTGGAATCAATTGTTTACTATGAGCGATATGCAGTAATCAACCCGGGTATTAAAGAAGCAGACGGTATCTCTAAGTTGGACTTGCTTACTGAAGAAGAATACTTTGATATCATTGACTCTTTGCCAAGAGAAAATCAAATGCTGGATGACGATCATCCCGATAAGTTTGTGGCTAAGATGGGAGCTGAGGCTGTCGAAGAGTTGCTGACGAGACTAGATCTCGATCAATTATCTGCGGACTTAAGGTTACAAGCGGCAACAGAGACGTCTCAGCAAAGAAAGTCAGAAGCACTTAAGCGCCTGAGAGTAGTAGAGGCATTTAGAGATGGCCAGACTAGAATGGAAAACAAGCCTGAATGGTCTGTTATAAGATATCTTCCTGTAACACCTCCTGAGCTTAGACCGCTTGTTCCATTAGATGGAGGACGTTTTGCTAGTTCTGACCTTAATGACCTTTATAGAAGAGTGATTATCAGAAACAACAGACTTAAGCGATTATTAGAAATCAAAGCACCTGACGTTATCCTTCGTAATGAAAAGCGAATGCTTCAAGAGTCTGTGGATTCTTTATTTGACAATTCAAAGAAGTCAAACGCTGTGAAGGCTGAGGGAGGAAGAGCATTAAAGTCTTTAAGTGATGTATTGAAAGGTAAGCAGGGGCGATTCAGACAAAACCTTCTTGGTAAGAGAGTAGACTATTCAGGAAGATCGGTTATCGTCGTTGGTCCATCTTTGAAGCTCCATGAGTGTGGTCTTCCAAAAGGAATGGCAGCAGAGTTGTTTAAGCCTTTTATAATCAGAAAGTTAATAGAAAGAGGTATTGTAAAAACAGTGAAATCTGCTAAAAAATTAGTGGATAAGAAAGACCCTGTCATTTATGAAATACTCGAAAACATTTTGAAAGGTCACCCTGTAATGCTTAACAGAGCACCTACGCTACACAGATTGTCAATTCAATCTTTCCAGCCTAGATTGGTCGAAGGTAAAGCTATACAATTACATCCACTAGCCTGTACGGCTTTCAACGCCGACTTTGATGGTGACCAAATGGCTGTACACGTGCCTTTGAGTCAGGCTGCTATTTTAGAGGCTCAGGTATTGATGCTATCATCGCACAATATGTTGAACCCACAGGATGGTTCTCCAATTACGGTGCCTTCCCAGGATATGGTACTTGGTTTATATTACTTGACAAAGGAAAGAAAAAGTGAAGGTGATATCATAGTTAAAGGAGAAGGTAAGAAGTTCTATTCTTCAGAGGAAGTGCGTATAGCATACAATGAGGGTAAAGCGGATCTTCATGCTGCTATAAAAGTAAGAGCCAGAGTTCAGGAAGATGATCAATTGGTAACGAGAATTATCGATACGACTGTTGGGCGTGTACTATTCAATGAAGTGGTGCCTGAGTCTGTACCTTTTGTTAATCAATTAATCACCAAAAGGAACTTGAAAAAGATCATTGGTGACATCATCAGAAGAACAGATTTTGCTCAGACTGCAAAGTTCCTTGACAACATCAAGGATATGGGTTACTACTGGTCGTTCAAGGGCGGGTTATCTTTCAACCTGGGTGACTTGATTACACCGACAATTAAAGAGGATACTCTTGTCGATGCACAATCAGAAGTAGATGAAGTTTGGGAGAATTACAATATGGGCCTTATTACCAATAATGAGAGATACAATCAGATTATTGATAAATGGACCTTTGCGGATAATGCGATCACCGACAATCTCATGAAAGAGTTAGCTGAGCATAAGCAAGGTTTTAACTCTGTTTACATGATGCTTGACTCGGGAGCAAGGGGTTCTAAGCAGCAGATTAAGCAGTTATGTGGTTTAAGAGGCTTGATGGCAAAACCAAGAAAGTCAGGAGATACGGGAGCGGCTATTATCGAGAACCCAATCTTATCCAACTTCCTGCAAGGACTATCGGTACTGGAGTACTTTATCTCTACGCACGGTGCGAGAAAAGGTCTTGCGGATACAGCACTGAAAACTGCTGATGCCGGTTATTTGACAAGAAGACTTGTTGACGTATCTCAAGATGTTGTTATCAGAGAAGAAGATTGTAATACACTAAGGGGTATTGAAACAACAGCATTAAAAGATAATGAAAAAATTGTAGAGTCGCTTGCTTCTAGAATTCAGGGACGATTTACACTTTATGATATTTACCACCCAGATACAGACGAAGTCATTTTAGGTGCCGGTGAATACATTAGTGAAGATATTGCCGACAAAGTAGATGCGCTAGGCATAGAGTCTGTGACTATTAGATCAGTACTGACTTGCGAAACTGCTAAAGGTGTTTGTACTAAATGTTATGGTAAAAATCTGGCGACTGGTAGAATCGCTGAGAGTGGCGATGCCGTTGGTATTATTGCCGCACAATCTATTGGTGAGCCCGGTACCCAGTTGACACTACGTACTTTCCACGTGGGTGGTGTGGCATCCGTTACAAAGTCAGAAAGCGAAATTGTGGCTAAGGTCAATGGTAAAATTGAGTTTGATGACATAAAAGTTATTGAGAGCACTAAAGATTCTGCCAATGAGAATGCCATCGTTATATCCAGAACCGGAGAGGTGAGGATAGTTGATGCAAAGACTAGTAAAGTCCTCTCTACAAGTCATGTACCTTATGGTTCTGCTATTATGGTCAAAGAAGGCGATGAAGTGAAGAGGGGAGACCTTATATGTGAGTGGGACCCATTCAATAGCATGATTATGAGTGAGGTGAATGGTATTGTTGAGTTTAAAGATGTAGAGGAAGGTGTTACTTTTAGAGTAGAGAGAGATGACCAAACAGGATATGCAGAGAAAGTCATCATTGAGACTAAGAATAAGCGTAAACTACCAGCCCTGAAAATATTAGATAAAGACGGTGAAGAGCTTAAGAGTTACTCACTACCTGTTGGATCGTATCTATCTATAGAGGATGGCGCATCAGTAAAAGCAGGTCAACGCCTAGCTAAAATACCTAGAAGTCTTGGTAAGATCTCGGATATCACGGGTGGTCTACCGCGTGTGACTGAGCTATTTGAGGCCAGGAATCCTTCTAACCCGGCGACAGTTTCTGAAATAGACGGAATCGTGTCCTTTGGTGGTATCAAGAGAGGTAATAGAGAAGTTATCGTTGAGGCAAAGGATGGGCAAAAGAGAAAGTATCTTGTTGGTCTATCTAAGCATATTCTAGCTCAGGAGGGTGACTTTATTAGAGCAGGTACGCCTTTATCAGATGGTGCTACTTCTCCGACCGACATCCTTCACATTAAAGGGCCATTCGCTGTACAATCGTACCTGGTGAATGAGGTTCAGGAAGTTTACCGTGCACAGGGTATCGACATTAACGATAAGCATATCGAAGTTATCGTCAGACAAATGATGAGAAGGGTGCAAATCGAAGATCCGGGTGATACGCACTTCCTTGAAGCAGAATCTGTAGAAAAATATGAGTTTTTGACTTATAATGATTGGATTTACGATAAGAAGTTTATCACTGATCCAGGTGACTCTACAGTGCTTAAAGCAGGTCAATTGGCTAGTCTACGCCAGATTAGAGAAGAAAATTCTCAGTTGAGAAGAAATGATCAAAATCTGGTTCAGTTTAGAGATGCTATGCCTGCTACGTCTAAGCCAATACTTCAAGGTATTACTAGGTCTTCTCTTGGTGTTGAAAGCTGGATTTCAGCTGCATCATTCCAGGAAACGACCAAAGTATTGAGTACGGCAGCCATAGGTGCTAAGCAAGATACACTTGAAGGCCTTAAGGAGAATGTCATTGTCGGTAAGAGAATTCCTGCCGGTACTGGCTTGAGAAGGTTCGATCGATTACTGGTTACTCCGGATAATGATCGCCTCCTTGAATTGTCTAAAGAGGAAGAAAAGAGCAAGTAAAATAGCTCTTGATAATTATAAAATGAAAAGGGATTCTTTCTGACAGGAAGAATCCCTTTTGTTTATGACTACATTTCGAGCTATATCATCATCCGATTGTCTCCAGACGGCATACTAAGTTAGTATAAGCACAAATTGTAGGGTGCATTTCATTTTGTCGTTTTGGGCATCACCCTCGTCCTGTCGTCCTCGGGTCGCTACGTTCCAGGGCTCCCTGAACGGTCGGCCTCTGCTCCACTATCGTTGCGCAGAGTCTGGCTCCTGACGTCGCCACCCTTTCACATCGCTGATGCGGCGCAGGTGTAGTAAACGACATTTTGAATTGCACCACAAATTGTATATAGACTTTCGCTGAAATACACTAAAACCAATTATAATCCCTGAGGTCTGTAAGCCATGAATCTTCTTTTAATACTTCTATACAGACTTTAGTTTTCGGTAGCTCGTATTTATAATAAAACTTCATGGTATGTATCTTCCCTTCCAAAAAGCCTTTAGTGTAATTGTGTTTATTGTCTTTTATTAATTGACTTGCTGTTGTCCCTATTTTCAGCCACTGCCAACCAACTATCATATGGCCAGCCATTTCCATATATACATTTGCGTCAGAGAGGTAACGCTCCAGTTCGTTATTCTGAGCATATTTAAATAAATGCTGAGAAATGGCTATGAACCCATTTAGAGCTTCTTCTAATTGCCCTGCATAGGGTTTTAGTCCGTCATACTCATTGGCCTGAGCAATACTTTTCGAAATCTCCTTGGTCAGCAATTGTAATGCCCTACCATTATTTATCACAACTTTTCTGCCGAGCAGATCCATTGACTGAATACCGGTCGTACCTTCATAGATGGCCATTATTTTGATATCCCTGTAGTGTTGTTGGACCGGGAAGTCTAATGTATAGCCATAGCCTCCGAGCACCTGTATAGCTAGTGACGCCGATCGGCTAGCTTCCTCAGATGCATAGGCCTTTACTACGGGTGTCAGTAGCTCTAGTAGGAGGTGGTTGTCATCTTTCTCTTTGCCTGACAATACATGTTCCAGATCATATCTTTTGTTGCATTCACAAGCTAAAGACAGAGCGCCCTCCGCTATGGCTTTTTGTGTCAGCAGCATGCGTTGGACATCAGCGTGTTCTATGAGTAAGACAGGATCTTTCTCAGGGTCTTTCTCTGAAGGGTGGCGACCTTGAGAACGCTCTTGTACGTACTGCAATGCTGCTTTGTATGCTGCCAATGCGACGGATGCCGCCGTTTGACCGACACCTATTCGCGCTTCATTCATCAATTGAAACATGTAAGTAAGCCCCTTATTGGCCTCGCCTACCAGGTAGCCCCTGCAGTTATCATCATCACCAAAGACCAGGTGTGTAGTGGCATAGCCCTTTTGACCCATTTTCTCATATTCACCGGCGCAGAATACATCATTGTACTCCAGGTCGCCGTCATCCTTAACCCGGTACTTAGGTATGATGAAAAGCGATATACCTCTGACCCCGGCCGGCGCACCCTCTATACGCGCTAATGTCAAGTGCACAAAATTATCGCAAGCTTCATGCTGACCGGCTGATATAAATATTTTTTGCCCTTTGATCTTATAGTAGTCTTGATCTGTAGGTGTTGCTGAGGTTTTGATATCAGCCAGCGAGCTCCCGGCTTGTGGCTCAGTCAACGCCATAGTACCTTGCCACTGGCCCTCAAAAATCGGTTTGACGTAGCGCTCTACTTGCTCCATCGTCCCGAAGTTGGTGATTAATCTGGCAGCACCGGCAGACAAGCCCAGATAGCCCTGAACACCATTATTCGCTGCCTGAAAAATATGCTGGGCTGCGTTATTTACACTCTCCGGAATCTGCATACCACCATGCTCAAATGACGCCGAAGCACCAATCCACCCTTGCTCGGCTGCATTTTGCACGATGACCTTAAGTTGTGGATGAGTCATCACCTTGCCGTTCCCATCATACTTTGCCGGATTGCCATCCATTTCCTGATAGTATGGAAACATATCGCGCTCTGCCAGAGCATGGGCAGACGCAATCATAGCCAACGCCTGTTCCTTGTCAAGGTGCTCATAATACTCCTCCTTGAAAAGTTCTTCCGATCGATGCGTATCGAATATCAAAAACTCTAATAATTGAAGATCTGAAAAAGCTTTGCTCATGTTCGTGTAGTTTTGAGGTGAATTCATTTATGCATTACAATTTGTAAAATATCAGTTTTCTATGAATTTTACAATTTCTATCTGTCTCTATTTTGTTAAAATTGTACATTCTGACTTGTTGTGTTGTTTTTTGCACTTTTGGGGCACGCCCTTAACAGAACCAAAGCTCAGTTCAACCTTCACAATAGCAGAATTTACTTATTATCTTGATCTGAAATGTGAATTGATAGAACAATATGTTTTGGATATTATTCTATTTTTGGGATGTGCAATGGGGTGCATTTAAAAATGTCGTTTTTTCGGGTCTTGCATCAGCGATGTGAAGTGGTGGTGTAGCGAATGCGAAGCCAGACTCGATGGAGCATAAAGCGGAATCGAGGCCGAACGAACAGTGAGCCACGCAACGTAGCGACCCGCCGACGACAGGAGGAGGGTGATGCCCAAACCGATAAAATGAAATACACCCGGTGCTAAGAGTCATGCTTGCTAATAAACTTAACAATTATTGTGATCACACTACTATTGCTTTGGAACTTTGAAGTCCCGGTTAGAAATAGGATAAAGCTTGGAAGTCAGTCGCAAATTAGATAGATTAGCAATACTAAATTTTAAAGAAGAATCATGAAAGTTCAACACTATAGAGAAGCTGTCAACAATCGATATACCATTTATAATAGTCTGTTTTTGAATTTGCCGTTCAAGGATATCTATAAGACTGGTACGCTGCTGCCGTTATTTGCACAAGCCAGTGAAGAGGGATTCGAACAGGACATGACGCCGAGAGAAATTGTAGACCAGTTTTTTTCAGAGATGTTTCCTGAGATGGATAGTGATGAGCGTTATGATTTGCTATTTAGGTTTATACAGTATGTAGAGCGACAGATCGTGTTATTCGATTCTGTGGAGGATGCTTCTTATGAAACCATCAACCCTATCAAGGGCAAGGGCTCATTGCCATATTTATTCAATCGAATAAAGGCCGATGGACTGGAGCAGCAGTTGATCCATAAACTGAGGACTTTTGGACTTAGGATTGTTCTTACGGCACACCCTACACAGTTTTATCCGGGGCAGGTCCTTGGTATCATCACTGATCTGGAGGATGCGATCAGGGATAATAATATCACTCATATAGATCTGATACTTCAGCAGCTTGGCAAGACGCCATTCATGAAGCAAGAGAAGCCTTCGCCATATGATGAAGCCATAAGTCTGACCTGGTATTTAGAGAATGTGTTTTATAAATCTGTGCCACGGGTGGTCAATAAGATTTTAGACTTCACAGGGCTGGAAATTGATCAGTTTGATAATCCGGATATTGTAAGTATTGGATTCTGGCCGGGCGGGGATCGAGATGGCAATCCTTTTGTGACGGCAGAGATCACTGAGCAAGTCGCAGAGAGGCTCAGGGAGACAGCACTCAAATGCTATTATCGGGACATCAGGATACTGAAGAGACGTCTGACATTTAAGACACTAGAGCAGAACATAGAGAATATAGAGAAGAAGATTTACAATGCTGTATTTGGCGATCCTCAGTTGGGTTATGCTACTATGGAAGAACTAGAGCGCGATTTGTCAAAAGCCCGACAGTTACTTATAGATCAGCATGAAGGACTTTTTCTCAACATGCTGGATGACTTTATATTAAAGACAAAGATATTCGGCTTCCACATGGCAAACCTTGATGTCAGACAGGATAGTCGAAAGCATCGTGAACTGTGGAAGGCTATTACAAATGTTGAAATCGCAGATTGGGAACAAGGAGAAGAGGAGAGTGAACAACTGCAAAAGATGCTCAGTTACGCTGATAATCTGACACCTGACCAAGTAAATGATGATTTTCTGAAAGAGATGGTACGTACCTTTTATGCTGTAGCACAGATCCAGGAGAGAAATGGAGAAAAGGCATGCCATCGCTATATCATCAGCAACGCTATGTACGCTGCAGATGTGATCGCTGTCTATACTTTGGCTAGAAATATTTTGGGTAAAGATCCATTACCGCTGGATGTAATACCTTTATTTGAGTCTATAGAATTTCTCGATAAAGCGCCTACTGTAATGGAGACATTGTATACGCTGCCAGAATACCGAGAACATCTGACTTCCAGAGGAAATAAGCAAGTGATTATGCTTGGCTTCTCGGATGGTACTAAGGATGGTGGATATCTACAGGCTAATTACTCCATCTTCAGAGCTAAAGAGGCGCTGACCAAGGTATCAAGAGAGCACGGTATAAAAGTCATCTTCTTTGATGGCAGAGGTGGACCGCCGGCAAGAGGCGGCGGTAATACGCATGACTTCTATGCTTCACTCGGCCCGGATATAGAAAACAAGGAAATACAGCTCACCATACAAGGGCAGACGATTAGTGCTAACTTTGGCAAGCCGATATCGGCAGAGTATAATATCGAGCAACTCCTCACGGCCGGTATTGAAAATGACCTCTATGCTGAACGTTTCAGACAATTAAGTGGTGGAGAACGACAATTACTGGATGAACTGGCTAATGTCAGCTATGATGCCTATAAAAGCCTAAAGAACCACGATGTATTTGTTTCCTATCTGGAAAAGGCGACTCCGCTCCGCTTTTTTGGTAAGACCAATATCGGCTCCAGACCGGTAAAGCGAAAAGGCGATGGTGCTTTCTCATTTGATGATCTGCGCGCTATCCCATTTGTTGGTTCGTGGGCTCAGATGAAACAGAATGTACCGGGGTATTTTGGGCTTGGTGCGGCCATAGAACAAATGAGTGAAGATGGTCGACTTGAAGAAGTGAGGGAACTGTATCAAAGCTCTTTGTTTTTTAGAGCCCTGATCGGTAATAGTATGCAATCATTAGCTAAGGCTTTTTATCCGGCTACAGCTTATATGCGCTTTCATCCTGAATTTGGAGAGTTTTGGAATATTATCTTCGAAGAATACAGAAGCACACATAAGTGGTTATTAGAAATCACAGGTCAGGATAACTTGTTGGAGGACAATGTACTATCAAAGGAGTCCATAAAGCTAAGAGAGAAGATCGTTCTACCTTTGATTACCATCCAGCAATATGCCTTGCAGCGATTGCTCAACGAAGGCCATGAACTGGACGAAAAAATGGCTTTAGTGTTGCAGCGCATCGTGCTAAGGTGCATGTACGGTATTATCAACGCGGCTCGAAATGCAGCATAGTCAAAATTATTATAGCTGTTATAGCTTGTTTTTGCAAATTATTTATAGATTTACAGGATAACTATAAATTTACTTGCTATGATATTTGACATTTACCATCAGGAACGCTACAGTCGCTCAGAATTATTATTGAGGTCTTTTTTTGGCATATTTTACATTGCCTTACCTCACGGTTTTATATTGATATTTTTGGGTATCTGGAGTTCAATTCTACAGTTTATCTCATTTTGGATCATCTTGTTTACCGGGAGATTTCCCGAGAGTTTCTTTGAGTATCAAGTGAAGTATCTACGGTGGGGTTGGAGGGTCAACGCCAGGCTGCTGAATATGAGCGATGGATATCCGTCCTTTGGATTGGATGTAGAGGATGAGAATACTACCTTCGAAATACCATATAAGCCATCCTCAGATAGGGGTACCGTTTTGTTGAGAGCTTTACTCGGTTTTTTCTATGTATTGCTGCCTCACTTATTCATTCTAAATCTACTGAACATTGTGGCAGCATTTCTCATGTTTATTGCTTGGTGGGCTGTGCTTTTTACTGGGTCATATCCCAGGGATATGTTTCAATTCATATTAAATGTGCAACGCTGGTTGGCTAGAGTCAATGCCTATATGATGTATTTGACGGATGTCTATCCACCATTTTCTCTTAATCCCGATATGTCAGCATATGAAAGAGAAGCAGCCATCTACAGCACAGGTGAGAATGAAGAAGATGGGGACGATAAAGACAAGTCGTATAGTAAAGATGACTTGGTTTGATATTTTCAACTGATATACAATTTTATCATTTACATCATAAACTATAAAACAAACTTAACATGAGTGAATATATAGACATGCCCCAGCCTGCTGACATCCCTGTGAAGGAGAAAGAAGATGCCATGGGTGCTTATTTAATGATGTTCGCCGCGTTAGGCGCAGGTTTACCGTTGCCCTTTATCAATGTTTTGGCTTCTATTATTTATTACTTCCTGCATCGTAAGCGCAGTCCATTTGTAAGGTTTCACTTGATACAGTCTCTCTACTCACAGGTGCCACTGAGCTTACTCAATGGGGTTATTGTGGCCTGGGCGATTAGGAACTTTTTTTTCAACTATGGTTTTTCCTCTTTATTTTTCGGACTGGCCATAGCGGTAGCCGTCTTTAATATAATTTATTTAATCTTCAGCATTATAGCTGCAGTCAGTGCTAGGAATGGCAAGATGTATTATTTTTTATTTTTCGGGCGATTAGCATATGAAATGGCATTCAGAGTAAGAGAGGAAAGAGAATCCTATGCAACAGAAGAAGTTAATAGACCGCCGGTTTGAAGTTGAAGTCTGGAGAAATAAGTATCAAATGATTTTTACATTTCTTATTATATGAAGCGAAAGTTATTCAGAGACGCATTGATTTTATTAGCCACATTTGGTTTGGTTTGGCTGGTATTGACTCTGGTCTTGCCCGAAAGAGATGTCGAAAAGGGCTGGTTATCCGAAGATCAGGAAGAAAAACTATCAGAGTTCATTATCAACATCATAGAGCAGCAGTTTAAGGTGATCGACTCTACTGAATATGATGAAGGCTTGGACTCTATAGTGGCTATTCTTCACCGCCAGATGGAGTCCAGTAAGCAAAAGGAATATAAAGTCAAGGTATTAGGCAATTCTGAGATCAATGCATTTGCAACATTAGGAGGGCGTATCTATTTCTTCAAAGGAATGCTCGAGATGGCAGAACGTCCAGAGGAGATAGCAGCCGTAATGGCTCACGAAATGGGTCATATAGAACACGATCACGTCATCCGGAGATTGATATCAGAGTTTGGGATTACTGTATTATTAGGAATCAGCACCGGAGATACATTGCTCATCAAAGAAGTTATAAAAATGCTGAGTAAGAGTGCTTTCAGTCGAAAACAGGAGAGAGAAGCCGATGATTTTGCGCTTAACTTGCTCCACGACTCCGGCATAAGTCCGAGGAATCTCGGTACACTCTTCAGGAAGCTTCAGGAGGCTTACGACAGTAATATTCCCAATGTGACGATCATTAGCTCTCATCCATCGGTAGAGGAGCGGATCAAAAAATCATTTGAATACGATATGGAAGACTTCAGCGAAGTTAACCACTTTATTCCCTGGCCAGGAGTGACTTATGAGCAAGAGGATGAAGAAAGTATAGAAGTTGAAGCAATCGACTCAGAGCTGTGAAGATCTTTCTTAGCGGTAAGAAGCCATTATACATTTACTTGCTGTCCGTCCATATATCTGGCATAATCTTTAGCAAAGTAAGAGATTATAGCTTTTGCTCCCGCACGATGGATAGAGGTCAAGACTTCAGGCATGGCCTTTTGATAATCTAACCATCCTCTTTGACAAGCAGCTATGAGCATGGCGCATTCTCCACTGACGTGATAAGCAGCTATAGGCAATTCAAACTGATCGCTGAGTGATTTGATGATGTCGAGATAGTGTAGTGCAGGTTTTACCATCAGAAAATCTGCGCCTTCCACAGTGTCCAGCTCAGCTTCGATCAGTGCTTCTCTACTATTAGCTGGGTCCATTTGGTAGGTTTTCTTATCGCCAGACTTGGGAGCGGATTCTAATGCATCTCTGAATGGTCCATACATTGCACTCGCATATTTAGCAGTGTAAGACATGATGCTTGTCTCAGTAAACCCCGCTTCGTCCAATGCCTCCCGAATAAATCCCACTCTGCCGTCCATCATATCTGAAGGTCCTAGGATATCAAATCCGGCTTTAGCTTGAGCCACTGACATTTTACCAAGAATTGGCAGGGTCTCGTCATTAAGGATTTCGCCATCTTTGACCAGACCGTCGTGACCATCCGAGCTATAAGGGTCCATGGCGACATCGCTAATCAACGTAATATCCTGGAATCTTTCTTTTATCTTAGTAGCGGCGATGAGATAGAAATTGTCTTCGGCATAGCTATATGATGCGATTCTGTCTTTTAAAGATTCAGATACAGCCGGGAAGATCATAAAATTGGAAATGCCAAGAGCTATACACTCCTCTATTTCATTCATGAGGTGATCAAGTGAGTATCTATATGCTACCGGTAGTGAAGCCACTTGTTCTTTCTTATTCTTGCCGTCCATTAAAAACAGTGGCATGATAAGTCTTTCAGTATTGAGATTTGTTTCACGAATTAAGCGTCTAGTTGCTTCATTCTTCCTGTTGCGTCTTGGTCTTCTGATATTCATTTTTCTTTTTGTTTTTTAGGTACTGGATCAAATCCATGTGGTCCCCATGGATGGCATTTCAATATCCTTCTTATGCCCAGATAGAGCCCTTTTATGGGTCCCCATACTTTGATCGCTTCTATGGTATAATGAGAGCAAGTGGGGTGAAACCTACAATTATTTCCCAACAGTGGCGATATCAGCTTTTGGTAGAGTCTGATCGGCAATATCAATATGCCATTTAATATTTGAATGATGGTTTTTAGAATCGTTTGCACTGTCTGAAAGTATATATTTTATGAATATTCTTGCCTCCTTTCAGGTAGGCGTGTAATATGTTTTTTTGGTCGCCATATAGATTCATGAGTATGCAGTAATCAAAAGTCAAATGTGCACTATCGTCAATAGCATCACTTTCTAAGTAACACCAGATAGCCATGAGATCTTCAGACAATTCCTTGCCTATCCAATTAAATTTTACCGGTCTTTGTTGCTCATGAATTTTAAAATATTGGATGAGATATTGATGGATAATCGAATCTGCATGATGAGCCTCTTTATCAGTACCTATATTGAGGTGGCGGTGTCCGTGGAGGGCCAGGTCATCTTCGAGGTCATCGATGAAAATCTTGATGCTCATTTCAAGCTTATTGCTTTCTTTGTTTTGATGTATTTCTGCCAATGAGATATGGATGGGGTGCTCGCTTAAGGATGCACCATACACTTGAAAAAGCATCAAACCAACCACTATGTATTTTACCCACATGATTGCAAAAATACAAATTAGGATGGATAAAAAATTTTGGAAGACACTCCTGACGAAAAAATGACTGATTTTGTCGATACATCTGACTGTGTAATCATTATAATATTTATATTAGGGTGAAATAATAATTGAAGTGCATGGAATTTGGTGTATGGTGGTCTGAATTGGCAATAATGCCTAAAATATTTTGGAGCATATCTATTGTATTCAGCATACTCTTTTTTATCCAATTTGTCATCAGTCTTCTTGGACTGGATTTTATGGGTGATGGAGATGCAGATGGTAATGGAGGCGATGGTTTTGAGCATGACTTTACTTTGTTGTCCATAAGGAGTGTCATTGCTTTTTTTACTTTTTTTGGTTGGACAGGCGTTATTTTGCTTAGTGGTGGAAGTGGTGTGTTGGCGACTGTATTCTTTGCCACCTTGGCAGGAGTCGCTGCTATGCTCGTCGTAGCTTATCTTTTTTATATATTTGGTAAGCTGACAGAATCGGCAACCGCAGATATATACCAGGCACTTTTTGCAACGGGGGAGGTTTACCTCCCTATACCCGGCAATAGGAAGGGGATGGGACGAGTCATCATAAGACTTGGAGGCTCGTATAGAGAAATGGATGCGGTGACAGAAGGAGAATCTATACCCACTGGAAGTAAAATAAAAGTTATAGAGATATTAGACAATAATGCTTTAGTTGTCATATCTTTAGATGCTGATGACGAATAAAACACTAACTATAAATTTTTTCAAATTATGGATGCATTTGTTTTTGTGATAGCGGGTCTGATTATACTGACCTTTTTGATGATTATGTGGTTGATCACGCGCTACAAGCGCTGCCCATCTGATAAAGTATTGGTAGTTTACGGACGCACAGGTGGTAAGTCTGCCAAGACTCTTGCCGGTGGTGCTGCCTTTATATGGCCGGTTATTCAAGATTACGGTTATCTGGATTTGTCTCCAATATCTATTGATGTAGATTTGAGGGGAGCTTTATCCAGACAGAATATCAGGGTGAATGTGCCTTCCCGATTTACAGTGGCGGTGTCAAACCAGGAAGGTGTCATGCTCAATGCTGCGGAGCGACTTCTAGGTAGATCGCAAGAGGAAATCAGAGATATAGCTAAGGATATCATTTTCGGACAGCTAAGGCTGAGTGTAGCCACTATGGATATAGAAGAGATCAATGCGGACAGAGATAAATTTCTCACTAATGTCAGCAGTAATGTAGGTAGTGAATTGAAAAAGATTGGTCTGACTTTGATTAACGTGAATGTCACGGATATTCAAGATGAGTCCGGGTATATAGAAGCATTGGGTCAGGAAGCTGCGGCTAAAGCTATCAACGATGCCAAAATGGTTGTTGCAGAACGCAATAGAGATGGTTCCATCGGTGAAGCCAATGCACAGAGAGATCAGCGTATAAAAGTTGCAGAGGCCAATGCATCCGCCAGAGTTGGGGAAGCCACGGCAGAAGCTTCGGCTACTGAGGGTAAAAATAGAGCTCAAGCCCAAATCGCCAATTCAAACTCAGAGCTTAGGGTAAAAGAAGCCGAGGCTAATAGAACAGCTACTGCTTCAGAAAAAATACAATCAGCTCAGGCACTAGAGGAAGCCTATGCCGCCGAAGCCAAAGCAGAGGCAGCAAGAGCAAAGAGAGAATTGGCATCTAGAGAGGCTGATGAAATCATCAAAGCTGAAATTGCTAAGAGAAAGCTAGAAATCGAGGCTGAAGCCACAGCAGAACAAAATAGAAGAATAGCAAGAGGTAATGCTGATGCTATATTCATGGAAAGGGAAGCTGAGGCAAGAGGTCTCTACGAAGTCTTGAGTAAGCAGGCTGAGGGATTCAATAATATTGTGAAAGCTACCAATGGTAATACCAGAGATGCTGTATTGATGCTTATTGCAGACAAGCTTGAAGATCTGGTGAGGACTCAGGTAGACGCCATTAAGAATATTAAAATTGATAAGATAACGGTCTGGGAGGGCGGTCAGTCAGACGGTGAAGGCAATTCCACTTCTAAGTTTGTCAGCAACCTTTACAAGTCGGTACCTCCGATGAAAGACTTATTCAATATGGCAGGTATGGATCTGCCGGCTTATCTCGGTCAGCAGCAAGATGACAATAAAGATGTAAAGCCACCACTTCGGGTACATGATGAATCTGAGGATAAATCTTAGGTACACTATATAGTATTATTGTATATAGTCACTTAGGGCATCACCGAATATCCACTGTTCCACAAAGCTTTGTGGAACAGTGGATATTCGGTCGCTATGCTTCGGGGCTCGCTGTTCGCTCGGCCTCGATTTCGCAGTTGCTACATCGAGTCTGGCTCCGCTTCTCTACGCCACCCACTACGCAGCGCTGATGCAAATCAAAATAAAATTGAGCACTTGAATCTAATCGAATATAACTGTAATGTTGGCCTTAAACCCTCATGACAATAATCTCTTGCATAAAGCTGATAATAATGTGCAACTAAATCCCCATATCAGGTATTTACTTGATCTATGAAGGAGGCATCAGAGCATAAAGATACAAGCAAGACAACAGTTCGTGATTTTACGAGCTTATACAGTTGGTTCATTTTATTAGGGGTTGGTGGTACCTGGGGCAGTTCCTATTTCTTCATCAAGAGGGCATTGGTAGCTTTCGATCCTATGCAGGTGGGTAGCATGAGACTGGCATTGACATTTTTGTGCTTTATCCCTTTTGCTCTAGTGCGATTGAAGACAGTAAAGAGAAAGCATTGGATACCATTACTTATTGTAGCTGTCTGCGGTAGTAGTCTACCTGCTTTTTTATTTCCTATTGCACAGACGCAACTTTCTAGCAGCTTTACGGGTGTACTGAGCTCGACCACGCCAATTTTTACCTTAGCTCTCGGTGCTTTATTTTTTAGTTTGAAGCTGACCCGGCAAAAAGTATTTGGGGTGGCCATAGGCTTTATGGGGGCTGTATCTCTGATCGTATTAGCAGGTAGGGGAGCTCTCGAAGGTGAACCAATGTATGCACTTCTCGCTTGTCTGGCTACAGCTTTCTATGCCTTGAGCAGTAACACCATCAATACGTATTTGGGAGAACTAGGTACCATAGCCATCAGTTCCATAGCTTTTTTGATCATTGGTGTTCCTGCCACTATTATATCGATTCAGGCCGGTGTCATTGAAGTATTTAAAGTAGACGATGCGGCGTGGCATAGTTTTGCTTATGTATTGGCTCTTGCTGTCCTTGGAACTGCCATGGCCACTATATTCTTCTTCAAACTGATCAAGATGTCTGGCGTTGTCTTTGCCTCCACTATAAGTTATATCATCCCTTGCTTTGCAGTGTTCCTTGGATTTTTGGATGGAGAGCCACTTACGTGGGTTCACGCTGTAGGGATGGCGCTTATATTATGCGGGATATACATGACTAGTCGAAGGTGAGGTTATTTTTGTCAATCCATATTTCATTTCATGATCACATTATGCTTTTTGTAAAAACTATTACTAGAAAATGCTTTTTATATAAACTAATTTGTATTTTTGCTTTATGAAATTACTACTTTATGGAAGCATTAATCAAAAAGTCTGAGCGAAAAAAAACATCTTTAAAACAAAAAGGACAGAGATATTTATACCAACAGATTGATTGGGCGCAAAAATTAATCTTGATTTTGGGTTACAGAGGTGCAGGTAAAACCACACTTCTCTTGCAATATCTGTCAAATTCACCCAAAAAAGGTATCTACTTAAGTCTGGATGATTTTTACTTTGAAACAAACAGAGTGGTGGCCTTAGTACCTGAACTGTACGAATCAGGTTATCGTCTTTTTTTGCTGGATGAAGTCCACAGGTATGTCTACTGGTCAAAGGATCTTAAGCAATTGTATGATGATTATGAAGATATTCAATTTATCGTAACAGGCTCATCCATCCTCGATATATCAAAAGGTTCGGCAGACCTGTCTAGAAGGGCCGCAGTCTATCACTTGCATGGCCTTTCATTTAGAGAATTTCTCAATTTTCAAAACAACACAGCTTTGTCGGCACTTAGCCTGACGGACATACTTTCAAACCATCATGAAATAGCACCAGAAATATTGGATAGGTACAAGATCAAATCACATTTTCAAGATTATATGAGGTATGGCTACTTCCCCTTCTTTATGGAATCAAAAAATGCCTATCCACAAAAATTGCAGGAGACCATTCATTTGGTTGTGGATGTGGATATTGCTCCTTTTGAAGATTTACAACATACGACGGTTCGTACCATGAAAAAGCTACTTTATGTATTAAGTGAAAGTGTCCCATTCACACCGAATATCAATAAGTTATCACAAAAATTGGAAACGCCGAGAAATACCGTCTTAAGGCTGTTGGACATATTGGATCAAGCTAAGATTTTAAGGCTTTTAAGACCTTCCACCAAGGGCATAAGTTATCTTCAAAAGCCGGACAAAATATACCTTCAAAACCCAAATTTCATCTACATATTCTCTCCAACCATGGCCAATATTGGAAATGTCCGGGAGACTTTTTTTATCAATCAATTGAGTGCCGTCCATGCGGTAACAAGTCCCAAGTTTGGAGATTTTTTGATTGATGATACTTTTGTGTTTGAAATAGGCGGAGCCAACAAAACCATCCATCAAATCCAGGGATTACCCAATGCGCATCTGGCATTGGACATAGAAAGCGGCAACGATAAGAGAATTCCACTTTGGTTGTTCGGGCTCTTGTATTGAGTGGTTCACTTCACTTTATAAGAATCCCTAATTAAGCACCGGAGAGTATCAGAAGTTTTCTGTTGGACTTGTTTTTCCATTATACTAAACGGCTCTCAATGATTCGCTCCATAATTATTGGATTTTAAGGATCAGAAATAACGAAATTTTTGGCAACTCAGTATATAGGCCATATTATTGAATCGACACTTTAAAATAAATACCATTAACTTGAAGTAAAAGTTTAAAATAATAGCCATAGAAGTTACTTCAAGCATCTGTAAGGTTAAGCGTAGAACCTCTAATTTTTACGGTGCAATGATCTGAAATGGGCTCCATTTCAAAAAAAAACCGTTCGATAGTATCGAACATTTTTTGTATAAAGTATACGATAGTATCGAACGGTTTTGTATTTTTGCATCATGGAAAAAGAACTTTATCGCTACAACCCATGGTGGGAAAATGATCTTAACTTACTGAATGGGCTCATTCCCAGGGAGTCGGATAAGAATCGTATGTTTAGTAATTTGAGCAACAAACAAATTGTTTTTCTGACCGGTCTGAGACGAATAGGGAAAACTTCACTTATGCGCATGTGTATTCGACATTTAATTGAGCATATGGAAGTGCCAGCGACACAAGTTTTATATGTAAGTTTAGACGACTACATGTTGAAGGACTTCTCTATTTTGCAAATTGTAGAGTCATTCAAGAAACTACAGCGCCTCAAAAACAAGAGTCAGATTTATCTTTTTCTAGATGAAATAACGTATGCTATTGATTACGAGCTGCAGCTTAAAAATTTATACGACCAGGGATTTTGCAAAATTTTTGCCTCTTCTTCAAGTGCTTCATTTTTAAGGAGTCGTCATGCCCATTTAACCGGCAGAAGTATCACTTTGGAAATTTTGCCATTGGACTATCCTGAATATCTTCAATTTAAAAATTTAGAAGTTTTTCCCTCTGATGCGCATCTTCACGAAACATTTTTTAAAGATTATCTGCTGACCGGAGGAATACCTGAATATGTTCTTAGCGGTGATGATTCGTATATCAGGGAGCTGATGGACAGCATCATCCATAAAGATATTGCCGCAGTTCACGGCATCCGACAGCTACAACAACTTAAAGACTTTTTCTTGCTTTTGATGGAGCGCAGTGGTAAAACTATGAGTATCAATAAAGTAGCTAATGTGCTAGGTGTTTCTAATGATACAGCCAAGCGTTTTTTCGATCTATTCTGTGACACCTACATTATTTATCCAGTAAGTCGATATGGCAAATTGAATGAACAATTGGTAGCTCCCAAAAAAATATATTGCTGCGATACCGGAATTAAAACATACTATACAGGTATTCGAGATTGGGGGGCACTTTTTGAAAATTATTGTTTTCTAAGACTAAAGCATCTGTCCTTGCGCTATGTCTATCAAAACCAAACTGAAATTGACTTCTTCACAGAGAATAAATGGCTGATTGAGTGTAAATTTCATGATGAACCTTTGAGTAATAAGCAACAATTGCTGTTTGACGATTTTCCAGCTAGTAAGAAACTTGAGCTTAGATCACACGATGACGTCATTCGTGCGATATATTCGAAGTAGAATTTGCTACAATACCTATGCTTAACCCCTTTTCACGATCCATTTTATTGGCTAAATGGAATGCTCTTGTTTTTATCTACTGACCGATAGATTTACCATACATTTCTATATTTTCAAGTAGCACAATATCCCATAAATATGGGATTGCAGCCCCCTAGATTTTGCCTTAATTTTGGATCACTTGTTTTTTATCGGGACAATTATAATCTAAACTCCTAAAGCATAATAAAAAACTACCGCTTTAGGCTCAGGTTCGACTGCTCCTGCATATGAATCCTATACTAAGAATATTCTTCTAATCCTACAATAAAAGTAGAGCCGCCTCTGGCTTAGCGTTGACTATCCTCATAAAAGCCTACAACCTTTTGATTGTATTCTTTATGATTCATATTTTCTGCGTGAGGGATAGAAGTGATATGAGTGGCTGACGAATGGATAGCAGGAACAGCTGGGCTGGGGCTTGACTGAGTGGTGCGAAGCAATCGGGTTGACTAAACGTCAAGCCGATAACGAGGGAACTGGGCCGTCTCTGGCTCAGCGTCGACTGAAATGATAATGAAAAACCGAAGTAAG
>SLDF01000371.1 GCA_007125435.1 Saprospiraceae bacterium | reverse complement strand
TGGGCACAAACTAACTTTTACAGCTTCCAGGCAGCAAACCTACCACTTGTAGGCTATGGCTTTAACTGGCAACTAGAACCCGACCCTGTGCCGGCTGACAGAATGTTTTACAATGAAGTCTCAAGAGCTATCATCGGCGGGTATAATGGCATAGCTGGCTCTGTGCCGGCTTCTATATCAGATGGCATGGATGTTCCATATTCCACAGAATACACAGTACCAAACAACTTTAACCCTGATAATATGAGTGCAGTTGTACTCGTCATAGATGGTACTACCGGACAAGTTATGAATTCAGTGCAAGCGAAATTTGAATTATCATCAAATGTCGAAACACCTGAGCTAGAGTTTGGCTACAATGTCTATCCAAACCCAGCTACGGATGAAGTGACTATAGATATAGAATTAGAGCAATTCAGCGCTGCTACACTTCGCGTTGTCAATATGCTTGGACAAACCATCGATATGAAAGAGATCGGTGCTTTTGATGGCAGATCGACATTCAATTACAATGTAAGTAAACTTCCTGCAGGTATGTATACCTTTGTCGTTCAAGTGAACGATAGAATTGCCAGCAGAAAAATTACGGTACAATAAGGACTTAATTTATCCTAAATAAAAGAGGTGTCATACTTAAAAAGTGTGACACCTTTTTTTGACTACTGACGCTGTCAAATAAAAACAGAATCGGCACAAACTCACTATGTATTATTGTCGCACTTTAATTTCGGTATTGCATCAGCGCTGCGGAGTGGGTGGCGCAGCGGACGCGGAGCCAGACTCGATGTAGCCTAAGCGAAATCGAGACCGAGCGAATAGCGAGCCCCGAAGCATAGCGACCCGACGACAACAGGAGGAGGGTGATGCCCAACGCAACATGAAATAAAAATCAATATCCCTCAGCTCATTTCCAGGTATAAAGCGTATTCGCACAGTGCTAAAACGTTAATATTGAAAGGTTATCAACGGTGTAAGTTGCTGAATTCATCGGGGTTTAATATCTTTGTTACTTATACAAATAATAATATTCACGAAACAGACTTTCGAATCGATCTTTAATTTTTACAATTTTTTTATCATGAAGTACTTTTCCTTTTTTTTGTTTGTCTCTCTGTTAGTCATTGTACATTCAGTATCTAATGCTCAATTATCGTTTGAATCAGATACTCTGGTAACCAGTGGCATAACCGCTGATGATTTTGATATCGCATTAAATAATACAGTTTTTAACGCATCTGCTAGAGGCGTGAATTTGACCTGGGAAAGGGAAATTATTGAATTGGCAGAAGAGTGGCAAACCGCAGTTTGCGATGTCAATGCTTGCTACCTTCCGCATGTGAATAGTATGGGATTTGAGCTTGATGCAGAGTCTGACGGCAATCTGGATGTCCATGTTTACCCAAATGATACTGAAGGCTATGCTATAGTAAAGGTTACATTAACTGATGCCACCTCAGAAGACAATACTATTTCTGCTGTATATTACTTTAATCGCACTGTGTCGAGTACTTCTGCTGTCCGTATTACTAATGCTATAAAAGTATTTCCAAACCCGGCTTCTGACATTATGATGGTAGAGGAGCATCCTGCTGCCCACGAAGTCGTGATTTACAGTTTGGACGGTAAGGTTATTCATAGCCAGCGACTCGCAGGTATGACACCTATAAATATCAGTCACTTAAAGTCCGGCAACTATATCATCAATATCCTTGACACAAATGGCGGAAAAGCTTCTACGAATATTTTGACGAAGCAATAGGTCCTCCTCATTATCAAAACATTGTGAATGCATACTGTTTCCCCACTATTTGGTATTGCAAACAGAAGCTTATAATATCAATCACTTCATTGATCCTGATTGACGTCTTCCTACGAGCTTAAGTCGGTCACCTTGTGCGACGGTGTCTGACAGTTTCATGCCGTTCAAAGTGGCCAGTTCGTTAAGTCTGTTTTGAGGGATATTGTTATCCCTGAGAAAACTCTCTAGTGTACCTGTGCGATTAGCTTGAGTGATGATGATGCGTTCAGGCTGACGATTAAGCTTTTCTTGATCGGTCAGTCTTTGAAAAGATGTAATGGCATTTTCAAATGTTGGCCTATACCTTTCAAAGTCCTCATTAGTAGATACGCCTAGCATATTATAAACATAGTCTCCATGGCGAATAAAATAGCCTAGGACCCTTATTACATTTTGTTCCGATACCTGTCTTGCTTCCACTCTTACAGCCTCTAGTCCATTTATTGTTACATTGGTTCTTGCCGATTCCTCCAGCTTATAGCCTTCTACCGCTTTATTTGCTGCTGCTGCAGGCGTATCGCCCTGGCCCAAAGTCAGCAAAACCATGCCCTTGCCATCCTCAGAAGCCATTTGAAATTGAGAGGGTGAGTTTTGGTATTTCCACCCATGAGGCACATCAAATACAAAGGCTAGGTCCGGATGATAAAATTTATCGTTTTCAACAAATCCTTGCTTGGGGTCCTCGCCATAAATAAGTCCATCGATAAGGCTCAAATATTCATTGCGATTGACCTTTGGCTCCGGTATACCCATTGTTTTTATTTTCTTTTCAGCTAGGTTGGTAACGGTCTGAAACCTCTCGCCCGGATCGGGGTGGGTGCTTAAAAAACTAGGGATACTACCTGCCCCACTATCGGTCTGCAAATTCTGAAGTGTATTGAAAAACTTACCCATTTCTCTGGCATCATAGCCGACCTTAGTTGAATACCTGACACCAAGCTCATCTGATTCTCTTTCGGCATTTCTGCCAAAGCTGAGCAATAATAAGCCAATCCCTTGAGAAGCGGGCTCGGCAAACTGGGCTACTTCAGGCACTGCAATTATTCCGGCGATCAGGCCTAATTGCGCTAGTAATTGATTGCGCTGCTGTCTCACAGTATGTCTTGCTGTAATATGTCCAATCTCATGGCCAAGTACACCGGCAAACTCAGCTTCATTACTAAAGTGAGCCATGATGCCCCTCGTAAAGTAAACATAACCACCAGGTACAGCAAATGCATTGACGACAGGCGAGTCTAAGATTTTAAACTCATAATTCAAATGTGGCCTATGCGAAACCTTAGCCATTTCCTGACCTTTCTCATCTATGAATGCTTGTATCTTTGGGTCTTCATATAGACCGAACATGCCGACGATCTGCGGATCATATTCTTTACCCATGGCGACTTCCCGTTTTTCAGAGATGAATACCAATTCTCTCTTGCCAGTTACCGGGTTTTTAGCGCAGGCACTGAGAAGTAGAGATAACAATAGACCGTAAACAAAAACATAAGTACTTTTCATATTGAGTTTTTTATCGAGATGAAAACGAAATTTTGAATCCAAAAAATACATACCGATAGTCAGTAATTCTGAATTATTACGCCCTCCATTAGATCTATCCAAATATATGAAAGAATCTTCAAAAGTAACATAAAAAAGCCCCCGAAAAGTATCGGAGGCCTTATACTGACTCATTTGCGTTGCCATTACCGAGCAAAAGAGGTTGCCCGCTTTTCTCTGATGACCGTAACCCTTATTTGACCGGGATACTGCATCTCATCTTGTATTTTCTGTGAAATCATGAACGATAGATCATCTGCATATTGGTCGCTCACTTTTTCACTTTCAACGATCACACGCAACTCTCTTCCTGCTTGCATGGCGAAGGCTTTTTGGACACCGTCATAAGACATGGCCAATTCTTCCAGTTCGTTGATTCTTTTAAGGTAACTCTCCAATATCTCTCTTCTTGCTCCGGGCCTTGCTCCTGATATGGCATCACAAGCCTGAGTAATTGGAGAAATGATATTGTTCATCTCTATTTCATCGTGGTGTGCGCCTACGGCATTACAGATGGCCTCATTCTCTTTATACTTTTCACAAAGCTTCATACCGAGAATAGCATGTGACAATTCTGACTCTTCCTCAGCTACTTTTCCTATATCATGGAGGAGACCTGCTCGCTTGGCAAGTTTGATTTGCTTGTTGCTAAGACCAAGCTCAGCTGCCATGATGGCGCACAAGTTGGCTGTTTCGATAGAGTGTTTCAGTAGATTCTGCCCATAAGAAGATCTAAAGCGCATACGGCCAACCATTCTGACAAGCTCAGATGGCAATCCATGAATATCCAGATCGATGACTGTTCGCTGACCGATCTCGATGATTTGTTCTTCTAATTGCTTTTTCGTCTTAGCAACTACTTCCTCAATTCTAGCCGGGTGTATACGACCATCTCCTACGAGCTTCTTCAAAGAAAGTCTTGCAATCTCTCTTCTGATTGGATCGAATGAGGAAATAACAATGGCCTCAGGTGTATCGTCAACAACGATTTCAGCGCCCGTGGCTGCTTCCAGTGCTCTGATATTTCTTCCCTCTCGACCGATGATCTGTCCTTTGATATCATCTGATTCCAAATTAAAGACAGAAACACTGTTTTCGATCGTATACTCAGCGCACATCCGCTGAATGGACTGGATGACTATTTTCTTGGCATCTTTATTTGCTGATAATTTAGCCTGCTCTATGGCATCTTTACGGATGATCATCGCATCGTTCTCAGCTTTTGCTTTTACAGCTTCCAGTAACAATTCCTTAGCGTCAGACTCACTGAGCTTAGCAATACTTTCTAACTCTTTAATTCGCTTCTCATTGGCGTTGTCAAGTTCTTCCTTCCTCTTGTTTACAATCTTAATTTGCTTCTCTAGATTAGACTTCAAATCAGTAATCTCTTGCTCTTTAGACTCAAATTGATCCATTGCCTTTTGCAACTCTCTCTTTTGTTGTCTCAAATCGTTTTCTTGCGACTTGACATTAGCTTCCCTCTCCTTGACTTCTATTTTGTGTTGTGATCTGGCCTCATCTATTTCAGCCTTCATTTTACTGTATCGCTCTTGCGCTTCCTGTATCTTTTTTTGTTTAATACTGTCGTGCTTGGCTTCAGCTTTAGATACGATTTTATCGGCTTTGGTTTCAGCTTCATCGGTCATCCTCTTAGCTGTTAATCTGGCTTCTTGAATGACCAGGTCAGCTTTTTGGTTGATTTCTTCGATTTTGCCTTTTGTACTCCTTCTTGTAAGGACAAAGGCAATTAAGAAACCAACAACGGCACCGCCCACTAAACCTATAATTGACATTTCCATCATGGTTTGATTGGTTTTAATAATTAATTAATTCAACATACCTGCAAAAACAATCAACTCGGTGGGCCACTAATTAATATGCAAGACTCAATAGAAACTAAATGCTCATAGCATCATCCAGAAGGGACTCCATATGATCCAGTTTATCGCTTATCTGACCTTCTTCAAATGATTTAGATGTAGTTTGAAACTCTACTGCATAAGTCAATAATGCCATTGCCATACAATCCATCTTATCCTTACTTTTGTATGCCATTTGAAATTGCTTGATCTTCTCATTGATATCATGCACAATTTCCTTGATAGCCTTTTCATCCTGAGGTTTTATCCTGATAGGATATGCCCTACCGGCTATCATGACACTTATACTTATGGTTTCTTCACTGCTCATCTGTCAAATGCTTTGAAGCCATTCTAAACATTTATCAATATCTGCGATGTACTGATCAATCTCCTCCTTGAGTGCTTCATTGTTGTTTCCCCGGCCTTCTTTTTTATTGTTTTTAAGTGCCTTTCGAGAATTATTCAACTGCTCCTCCAGGTTTTCTTTTTGCTTTTTATATGTTTCAATGTCACTTTTCAATTGAACGATGTCCTTCAATAGCTCACTGTTTTCCTTTTTCAGTAGCTTTAATTTTTGGGCCAGTTTTTCAACTTTCCAGTTTAGTCGCTCTATCCGTTCATTTGAAATAGACATTGGTCAAAGATAAATAACAAATAATAACTTATGTCTATATCGTTGACAATTATTTTCTAATGTGCGCTCCTAACTGATTTTCAAAAGCCTTTATCAGCTTACTCACACACTGCTCTATCTCCTTTTCCGAGAGCGTTTTGTTTTGTCCTGAAAGCGTCAGAGTAATAGCATATGATTTTTTATGCTTGCCAAGTTGCTCCTCATTTTCATACACATCAAACAAGCTGACACCCTCCAGCAACTTCTTCTCTGTCTTCTTTGCTACCTGCGCCACATCCGCAAACCGCACTTTCTTATCCAGCACCAATGCCAGGTCTCTTTTGACATCAGGAAACCTTGAGATCGGCTTCACGTGTATCTTTTGATTCTGTACAGCCTTAAACACATTGTCCCAATTGAATAAAGCTACAAACAGGTCTTGCTTGATACCCATTTCTTCGCACAGTTGACGTCTGACCTTACCAAAATGAACCAAATCCAATGGTCCCCTGTAGTAATGCAATGCAAATGAAAAACGCTCTCTATCGACTTCTCGTTCTTGCCATTGCTGCAGACCTACGCGCATTAGCATCGCTTCTACTTCGGCTTTCAGATCAAAGAAGTCCACATGGCGTTGTCGCTCCTTTTTCCAATTGGCCTCTGTTATATCACCGGTCATTGCCAGACAAAGACTTTCTGTCTCCATATAACCATCATCTATTTTTTCATAGAAGGCCCCAAACTCAAATAGTCTCAAGTGATTTTGCTTTCTATTCAAGTTATAGACAACAGCCTCTAATGCAGAGATCAGCAAGTCCGGCCGCATGATGTCCAACTGTACATTCGATGTATTATTGATATATACCAATTTGGCCATGCTTCCCGGTAGTATCTTTTTATAGAAAGAAGATTGAGTGATAGACATGGACATCATCTCGTTGAAGCCCCTTGAGCTGAGATAGTCAGCCAGTCTATCTCTTGTTTCATTCTTATCGGGTCTCTGCTTTATATTGGCCGAGTAAGAAAACTTGCTGCTAACCGGTACATTGTCGAGTCCATAAATCCTAAGCACCTCTTCGATAAGGTCTGCAGGCCTCGTCACGTCAGGCTTGTTGGTTGGTACCCATACAGTCAATGTATTTTGACCTTTCTCTACCTTCATCTCTAGTGCTTCCAGTATATCGACAACTTCTTTTTCAGTGAGCGCCAGCCCTGTCGCACGGTTAAAATGATCTACGCTAAAGTCTATAGATGCCATCTTTACAGGCTTGGGGTAGTGATCCACTATTGACCCATTTACTTTTGCTCCGGCATACGTTTCAAGTAAAATAACTGCCCTCTTCAATGCATCAATACAGATATTAGGGTCTGTCCCTTTTTCAAAGCATCTGGCTGCATCCGTTCTCAGATTATGGCGTGTGCTAGTCCTACGGATAGAAATCGGATCAAAATGAGCCGACTCTAAAAAAATCCGACTTGTGCTTTGCGTTACACCTGATTTGATCCCTCCAAACACACCGCCAATACACATGGGCGTCGTATCGCCATCACATATCATTAAATCTTCCCGTGACAGTTTACGATCCACTTCATCCAGTGTTGTAAATACTGTACCCTCTTCAAGGGTAGATACGATGACTTTACCACCTTTTATTTTATCCGCATCAAATGCATGAAGTGGCTGACCGTATTCATGCAGCACGTAGTTAGTGATGTCGACAACATTATTTACAGATCGTTGCCCTATCGCCTCGAGTTGGTCTTTCAGCCACTTTGGTGAGGGACCTACCTTTACATTTTCAAGGCAGATACCGGCATACCGTGGACAGGCGTCCGAGTTTCTTATCTCTAATTGTATTGGAGGTGTACTGTTATCTTCTTTGAACTGACTCAGGTCGGGATATATCAGCTTACCTTCAGCCTGATGGTGTACCTTCATCACCGCTACCAGGTCTCTGGCCACTCCGATGTGTCCATTGGCATCGGATCTATTAGGTGTCAACCCTATTTCGAAAACATGGTCAGTATACACATCCAGATAATCCATGGCTGCTATTCCCACGGGCACATCCTCTGGCAAAACCATGATGCCATCGTGATTATCACCAAGCCCTAGCTCATCTTCTGCACAGATCATGCCTGCTGAAGCCTCACCTCTTATCTTGGCTTTTTTTATGGTAAATGTACCGCCTTTCCCATCCGGCAGTTGCGCACCTACTGTGGCGACAAGGACTTTTTGACCTGCGGCGACATTGGGTGCACCACACACTATTGGCAGCGTTTCTTCGGTGCCTACATTTACTGTCGTCAATGACAATTTATCGGCATTAGGGTGGGGCGTGCATGTCAACACCTCTCCAGTGACCACACCGTCTAGATCTACCTCTACACTCTTATAATGCTCAAGACCCTCTACTTCCAGTCCCGTAGATGTCAATAATTCTGCTACATCTGCTGCAGCCTTGTCTATTTCTATATATTGCTTCAACCAATTGTAAGAAATACGCATGTTTATATCTATTTAAATGACGGGCATTTGTCGCCGTAGCCTTCACAATCGCTGAAGGAGACAAATAACGTCGGTTTTTTCCAATCCGCAAATATATAAATAAGACATGACCTATCCTTTATGGTATTTAAAATGGGTGGATTTCATTTTTTTATCTTTGGGCATCACCCTCCACTTCGTTGCGGGTCGCTATGCTACGCTACTCACTATTCGTTCGGTCCTGCGGACTGCCTCCCTTCGGTCGGCACAGCTTCGCAGCGCTGATGCAATACCGCAGTATAAATGATAATTTGATGCGCAGCCTTTTACTCGTAAGTATATAAAGGCAACTTCAGCAAGCCCGTCCAGTGTTTCTATTGCAAAGTTGAAACATGTTGTGGTGAGGTAATTTTTTATTTTGGCTTACTGTTTCTCATCATATTGTATACCTTTGATTGTTTCTGATCAATGAACTTTCAGCTCTAGAGAAGTACAAACTGAGCTCTAAACAAAATAATAAAAGCAATTCCTACATTTTGCCTTTTATGCTACAATTAAATGGAAGATAGTTTAACCACATATCGCATACGGCGTCTGATCACGATGGAGAATTGGATACTGTTTTTACTGCTATTGGCAGCATCATCTTTATTTTGGTCTACCTGGCTCCTTGGTCTATGCAATATGCTATTCATATTGACAGCTATTACTTATTATTTCAAAATGAGATCAGCGGTCTCGCGCCGTCAGGAATTCTTGAAAGACATTCAATCTCCATTTAATTTTACTTTGGTTTTAATTTTTGGTGCTGTACTAGTGACGGCTGCTTTTCATAGTGAATGGGCCCGCCACATGGACAAAGCGCTCTTGATGCTCCCTTATCTGGTTTTACCCATCGCCTTTTCATTATTTGGCGAGTTAAGGCGGCAGACCATTTTGGTTTTTATCATAGGATATGTGAGTATAACTTTTCTTTTTGCCGCCGGGGTATTTATCGGCTATTTGATATCTCCAGTGGATTACATAGAGAAAATAAGCCAGGGACAGGCTATAAGAACACCTTCATCTCACATCAGATTTTCGATGTTAGTGGCAGTTGCTGTTGTGTTGTCCCTGATTACTGTTCATTCGGGTCTGTTTAGACTGGTCAAACCACAAAAAACAATCCTTATATTGCTAGGTAGCATTTTGTTTGTTTTTCTTCATTTTCTTGCCGTCAAGACTGGGTTGTTGACTTTATATCTGGCCATCATTGGATACTTATCCCTACAAGCCATATGTCGTAAATCATACAGAGGACTGCTGTGGGCTGTTTTGCTTATCATTTCCAGCGCTTTGATTTCTTACCAGATTTTTCCCTCTTTTAAAGCTAAAATCCACTACTCCATATGGGATATCAGTCAGTATGGACAAGAGGACAACGCCTATTTATCTGATACTTACAGATTGAAAAGCATGGTATACGGTATAGAGACATTTAAAAGCTCACCTGTAAGAGGGGTCGGGTATCATCGTCTGGATGATGAGACCAGACAGGTTTATTTAAGACATGAAGAATCTGCTGAAAGCGTAAAACTACCCCACAATAGTTTCATATATATTCTCGCAGCAAGTGGACTGATTGGTGCCATCTTATCATTCCCGGGGATTATACTTCCATTTTTCAGGAAGAGGTTTGATGTCAATCCCTATTTACTTCCGATAGGCATCATATTGTGGATATCATGCATAGTAGAGCCAACCTTAGAGACAACAATAGGCATACATTTTCATCTCTTGTTTGTCCTTATTTTAGGCCAACTGAACATAAGTCAGCAGCATCAGGAAAATGATTTCTCATAATATCGGTCGAAAGCATCATTGATCTCTTTCGCAACTTTATCCAGATTTCTGTGCCGAGGCGTCTTGGAATCAAATACACTGAAAAGGACTTTCCAAAAGTCATTCTTTTTGAAATAGTAAGGGAATGGCCTGGATAATGGACGAATACTCTCATCCATCACAATAAATGCGCTAATACCCGAATCGCCTGCGGCACCCTCACCCAATACGACAAAAGGCCTGTCTAATTTGATATTCTTGTCAACGTGTAAATCATCATCTAAAAAGAAGCCGCTCCTCTCTCCATCGACCAATCGCTTAGCGTCATAATCATAGAAGAAGTAAATCTCAGAAAACTTATAGTGTTCCCTGAGTGCCTCCGACCACTCCCTATTGAAAGCCTTTCTATCCGCTCTCACCTGTCTTAGCCTTTCTTTTGTCTTGGTGTCATTGGGGTTTGATGCCACGCGTTTATCCAATTCACTGATTTTTCTTCTGTCAGATACCAATCTTACCAAAAGTACGCCCCCATGCTTTAGATCATAAATGGTTTGCTCTTCTAAAGTGAGTTCTTTTTTAGTAGGATT
>SLDF01000255.1 GCA_007125435.1 Saprospiraceae bacterium | reverse complement strand
CTTTGAAACAACCTTTTTTATAATATCTCTATCAATTAAACTTAATATTTGCCCTAAAAGCGTTACTTTAGTACTTGGCATGGCTTTTTTGGTTTTGTTTAATCTAAGATACCTTCTTAGATAAAAAAGTCCATGCCTTTTTTATTTATTTTGGACACATGTGACACTGAACAACCTCTTACAAAACTTACAGAAGCTAAAGAAATGAAAGTTTATGGTAAATAGAAGTATTATAAAAAGCGAAACGCCTCCTTTTCGGAAGCGTTGTTCCAAGAGATCTACTCTTGGAGATGTTCTAGTGGCGCAAGGATACACTTATTTATCATATATTTACATTCGCGGTAAAAATTGAAGGCCGTTACAGTAAATATTGATGGTTTCAACCTATATTTTGAAATGATATCCAAATTTACGGATGTTAAGTAGCTCAATCAAGAGCTTTTGGAAAAAAATGCTAAAATCCCTGACTTTGGTTAAAGTTAAATACTTTACTTCGTTGGTAAGCAACAATCCGCTAATGGAGAAAGTACAAAGAGATTATTTAAGTGCCATAAAAACAACTAGTACTATTTTAATCTATGGTCATTATGAATCTAAGCCTAAATCATGTTTCAGTTGTGATCATACCTAGAACGATATTGAAGAGAAAATGACAGATTTAAATATTGCTGTTCACATGCCCACAGATGCGGTGGATGACATTTTATGATACCGCTTTTCTTATCTCAGGGAATGGCGACCTAGTACCACCAATAAGAGCTATACAATCTAAGTTTCCAGGCTCTATTATTTTTAACACAGGATTTGAACTTAAGAAACCAAAAGAGTGGCAGTGACAATTGAATATTACATAGATCAAATTTCCATTCATTAGTTTATCGAGTTTGGATATCAACAATTTCATGAAGTAGACATTTAAAAACCAATTGCATTGCTATTTCTAAATCGCTATTCCTATTAAATCTTATCTTGATGATGTCTACAGCAGTCTTATAAGAAAACTCTCAAACAGTACTGACCAGTCGAGACGAATTGACCGAAAGTAAAATTATCGTCATATTTATAATTTTGCAGATCCTTGATTCAGTTTTACCGCTGATGTATACTTACTAAAATGTATAAGGACTTCTAAATTGTTAATACTAAATATTTGCTCAAATATTACGGATGAGGATCGCTCTTGTTCAATAAGAATTATATCTGATCGATTATCGATACCAGTTTACTTTTTGAACAGGAGGATAACTGCTCTTAATAAAGGTTACCAAATACCGCTCTAATGTAAAATAAGCAAAGTGTCATCTTACTTTACTGCAATTTAATTATAGGATAATACTGTGGATTTATCTTAAGTGCGATCTCAAAAAAAAATCGAGACACTGTCGCTCCAGCGCCTCGATCTGATTTAGAAATGAAATGAAAGTCCACTAGTTTTCATAGAAGTATTCTAATTACTGTGCACAACATATTTAATTCACGTCAATTCCATACCAATTAATTATAAAAGAGTAATATGAAATTCTGTATGAGCTTTCGCTCTATGTCTTAATCTACGTGCACGTCTACACTGGCTCTTGTGACGTTTCCGTTAACGTCTTCAGCCCAGACTATTAGGTGGTAATGCCCATGACCTTCTGGCATTGTGATTTCATTTTCACCTGCTAGAGCACCGGCCAGATTGATGTCTGTAGTACTCGGTAGAGCGACGCCTGACTTGCTAAATCTAAGTGATTGCCCCCATGTCGCCTCGAATAGTGAAGAGCCTGCTTCAAAGTCATTGTGCTCATCTTCTTCGACAAGTCTTACCCATATGAAAGCTATATCGGAGCTTAGCCCCACGATACCTCTCCTTATTGATCCTTCTACTACAAGTGGCTGGCCGGCTTCACCCTTAAGTTCGTCATCTACCAGATTGGTAACCTGTACCTGAGGTGCATAATTGCGATTGATGTAAAATCTATTTCTTACCTCTTCGCCGGAAGGCGTAGCGTTACCAAATGCATCCGTGGCAGAAATGGTAAAGTCATAAGGCCCTGCTATGACATTACCTTCGATTCTAGATGTCGACCCTTCCCAGTAAATGTCTGTCTCTGTAGCATCTACATTCAGAGTCGTCGCATTTTCAGAAAATCTGAAAAAATCTTCTGATGCATCTGGACTATACACGTCTGCCACGTCCAATAACTCAAATCCATCAGGTACATTACCTTCGAAAATACCACTTACTCCTACTCTCACTTCTCCCAGACCACTAGGGTCTGCTACAGAAAACCTGACATGTATGTGTTCTGTGCCTGTACTTCTAGACTCACCGTGGTCTGGTCTAAATGAATTTCTTCCCTCTGCAAAGTCAATCGTCGGCGGTAGTCCATTGTCTACTAAGTTACTACCATTGTCATCATCATCTTTACTACAAGCTGAAAAGATTAAAAGCAAGCTTGCCGCCCATAAAATTGCTGCAATATTTTGTCTCATGTTTTAAATTTTATAGTTTTTCAATGGGTGCAAATATAAGACTTTATATACAACATAGTTGCAAATGCAACTATGTTTCTTTTGGGCTTGTAATTTGTTAAACACAAAAGCGTGTGATTGCATGTCATAACATTGTTTTTTCTGTAACTGCATCAGCGATGCGGAGTGGGTCACGAGCGCATGCGAGTGAGTCCGCAGGACCGAGCGATCAGCGAGCCCCGTAATGAGTCTGAAAATAGCCGTCGTATGATCTAAGTCGCAGCTATTTTGAGTGAGATCGAAGAATAAAAAATACGCGCATAGCCATAGCTACGTAAGTATTTTTT
>SLDF01000130.1 GCA_007125435.1 Saprospiraceae bacterium | reverse complement strand
TTGGAGACCCTATGGACGTTAATTCAAGTCACAGAATATGGTGCCTGAAAGCATCATAAATGGTCTGCAACAAAAGCTTCACAATACTGTCTAATCTGCTGCCTGACCTGTCGAAACTGATTTTTTATGTCTTCTTCTGTCCCTACTGCTTTTGCAGGGTCGGGGAAGTTATGGTGAAACTTCTTTCCTTGACCAGAGAATAACGGGCATCGCTCTTTGGCATTATCGCATACTGTAATGATCAGGTCAAATTTGATGTGTTGGTATTCGTCAATATTGTTTGAAGTGTGATCTGCTATATCAATACCATCTTCTAGCATTGTCTCTATAGCTTTGGGATTGACACCATGAGTTTCAACTCCGGCACTATATACTTCAGCTTTTTCGCCTGCAAAGTATTTAAGATAGCCTTCGGCGATTTGACTTCTACAGCTATTTCCTGTACACAGCACTAATATTTTTTTCTTCATCATGTTGTATTAATATTTCCATTTGTTGGCTAGAGCTACCAAAGAAAGCATAACAGGCACTTCAATCAAAACGCCAACAACAGTGGCAAGAGATGCGCCTGAGTCTAGTCCAAAAACTGAAATGGCTACAGCTACTGCCAGTTCAAAAAAATTGCTTGCCCCTATCATCGAAGCCGGAGCACAGATAGAGTGTTTTAATCTTATATATCGTCCGACAAACCAGGCCAAGAAAAAAATGAAATAGGTTTGAATGGTCAATGGTACGGCTATGAGTAATATGTCAAAGGGGTTATCAACGATTCTATTACCTTGAAAAGCAAATAATAGGATAAGCGTTGTCAAAAGTGCAATGATAGAGACGGGCTTGAGTCGCGGCAAAAAATCGTTCTTAAACCAAACTTCACCTTTGTTTTTCATAAGTATTTTATGACTTAAGTAGCCTGCCACGAGAGGTATGACAACAAAAATCACAACTGACGAAATAAGCACATCATAAGGTATGTGAATGTTTGTTATACCCAGCAAGAATTTTACAATGGGAACAAAAGCTATAATCAAAATCAAATCATTCACAGAAACCTGCACCAGAGTATAGTTTGCATCTCCTTTTGTCAGATAGGACCAGACAAAAACCATTGCTGTACAGGGTGCAGCGCCTAGTAGGATGGCTCCTGCGATGTACTGCTCGGCCATCTCAGGCTCTAGATAAGCAGCAAAAACCTTTTCGAAAAATATCCAGGCAAAAAATGCCATACTAAACGGTTTGACCATCCAATTGATGACTACAGTCAGACCTAAACCCTTCCAATTTTTTGATACTTTACTTATTGATGCAAAATCAATTTGAACCATCATGGGATATATCATGAGCCATACCAAAATGGCAACAGGAATATTGACGGTTGCAATTTCCCACTGACTGATGACCTGTATGGCCTCACCGCCGAAGTTGCCAATCATTACACCTGCAATGATGCATAGTATTACCCACAGTGATAGGTATTTTTCAAACTTCCCCATGTGATTGATTTATGTTATAACTTTACTAAGATAAATCCAGCTTCTTTTCTCTGGTATATTCAGCTGTTGAAGCACTTAATATGCAACACATATATTACCTGGTATATGCTTACCTAACAGCAGCCACTACCAGGAGCGCAGGCAGAGGGTTTTGGTGTCATCAGATTAGACAGATTTACCTTTACCTTTTGCAATGGATTTCCACAGTTGTCTTGAGCCAGGCAGTCTGTTTGTAGATTAGTCAGCAGAAAGTGTTTGCCATTAAAATCTAAACCGAAGCGGCCTATGGTTTCTAACTGGTATTCTATCTCGACGTCTAAGTCTTCATCTTCGAAGAGCGGCATTGCCTTATCAATAATTTTAATGAGTTTTTGGGGCTTCAGTCGGTGGTCAAAGTCAAGGGCTGTCCAGAGTTGAAAGCTGATTTTCTTTTCTAACCTCACTGTACCACCGCAGTCTATGAAGTGTTTGGTTGTCAAGCCTGCTTCTGTGACGTGGAAGTGTGTCGGTACTAATGACCCGTCGGGAAGTGTAAAGTTGAGATCAGACACCTGATCCAGGTGCTCTTTGAATTGTGATAGTTTCATGTATTTTGATGGTTTTGATTAGCAGCAATTGGTTGTCTTGTTTTTTAGCTGATTTAGGATATTTGCCAGATATGCATGGAGTGTTTCAATAGTCTGTTCGTCGATACAATAGCAAATGGCATTGCCCTCTATACTACCTTTGATGACACCGGCATTTTTGAGTTCTTTTAGATGTTGAGAGACAGTTGGCTGAGCTAGAGGCAGTTCATCTACAATGTCGCCACAAATACAACTATCGACTTTTGTAAGGTACTCCACTATGGATACTCTGGCTGGGTGTCCCAGCGATTTGAGGATCAATGCCATGGCATTCTGCTTTTTGGTAAATTGATCTGTTTTAGTCACACCCATATTAATAAATCATATTATTATATTGCAATATTACGATAAAGAATTGAAGGTGCCAAGTTCTGCATCATATTTTTTTCTATGATGGAACCGAGCCGCCCCTGGCTCGGCATCGACTACGCTTATTAAGATCTACACAACTATGTTTATAATCTTTACATTTCACACATGATTGCGTGAGGGATAGAAGTGATATGAACAGGAATAGCATAGTTAGTGGAGCGCTGGAGGGAGGGGCTTGACTGAATGGTGCGAAGCAATCAGATTGACTAAATGTCAATCTGATAATGAAGATGACTGAACGGTGCGAAGCAATTTGGTTGACTTAATGTCAAGCAAATAGTGATGGAACTGAGCCGCCCCCGGCTCAGCGTCGT
>SLDF01000398.1 GCA_007125435.1 Saprospiraceae bacterium | reverse complement strand
GGTGTAGCCGCTGTATGGGATCTATCACTAGATACTTTCCAAAAGCACATCAACGACACATTGGATGCGGGAGACGGCCTATGCAATCCGAAGGTCGTCAACTTCGTAGTAAAAGAAGGTCCTCAGCGGGTGAAAGAATTGATCTCTTGGGGTACCAGATTTGATAAGAGTGATGCTAAGAGTACATATAGTCTAGGCAGAGAAGGTGGCCACTCAGAAAACCGGATATTGCACTACAAAGACATAACCGGCTGGGAGATACAGCGAGCTCTAGTCGAAAAAGCTCAGGCATTTGATAATATTGAGATTCTGGAGAATTACTACGTCGTAGACCTGCTCACTCAGCATCATCTAGGCTATACGGTAACCAGGGTAACAGATCATATCGCTTGCTATGGCGCATATATACTTAATAAAGACACGCAGCAGATAGAAACCTGCGTCGCCAGGGCTACGGTCATGGCGTCAGGCGGTGCAGGGCAGGTCTATAAGAACACAACTAATCCACACGTAGCTACAGGCGATGGCATTGCCATGATCTATCGGGCTAAGGGTCGAATAGAAAACATGGAGTTTGTGCAGTTTCACCCGACTGCGCTGTTTAATCCGGCCGGAGAGAATCCTGACTTTCTGATATCAGAGGCTGTGCGCGGCATGGGCGCCATACTCAAGACCAAGAATGGCGAGGCCTTCATGGAAAAGTATGATCAACGCAAGTCACTGGCACCAAGAGATATCGTAGCCAGAGCTATAGATAATGAAATGAAGAAATGGGGTGATGACTTTGTATATCTGGATTGTCGACATCTGGATGCAGAAAAATTCAAATCGCATTTTCCTAATATTTATGATAAGTGTATGAGTATCGGCATCGACCCCATGGTAGATATGATACCTGTGGTACCTGCATGTCACTACATGTGTGGCGGCATAAAAGTCGATGACAAAGGGCTCAGTTCTATCAGTAATCTATATGCCTGTGGAGAATGTACCAGCACAGGACTGCATGGGGCTAATAGATTAGCCTCCAACTCTCTGCTTGAAGCCATGGTGTATGCTCATCGTGTTCATCTCGATATTTTGAAGCACATAGACAGCACGCCACTGCGAGAAGACATACCGGAATGGGATGCTACCGGCACTACAGACCCGGATGAGATGGTACTGATCACGCAGTCACTCAAAGAACTGAAGGAGATCATGAGCAGCTATGTCGGTATAGTGCGATCTGACATCCGTCTGAAGCGTGCGTTTGACCGATTGTATCTGCTGTATAGAGAGACTGAGGATCTCTATATGCACACGAGGATCTCTCCTCAGCTTTGTGAACTCAGAAATCTCATCACCATTGCTTATCTGGTCACAAAGTCCGCTATGATGAGGCAAGAAAGCCGGGGTCTCCACTACACGACTGACTACCCCAATGCCAATGCTTTCATTGAAAACACAGTGGTATAGTACAGAACAGTGGATAGACAACTAATCGCGCTCAGCGAATTCGTCTAGTATGGGGTTGATGATGTCCTTTTCGTAGCCTTTAGAGATAAGATGATTGAATAGCTTGATTCGCTCATCCCAAAGTATATGATCTGTCGTATTTGACTGTATTTTTTTGATAATTATATGGCGAATATGTTCGGTGTACGTGGCCTCATCGATTTCTTTCAGCCCTTCCCGGATACAGTATTCGGAGATATCTTTCATTTCGAGAGCTTGCTTGATTTTTAGTCGCCCCCATTTATTTATCTTGAATTTTCCGCTTACAAAGTGTCTGGCATACCTTTCTTCATCTATAAAACCATCTGTGATCAACTCTGCCAAAATGTTTTCAAGGTCTTCACCGTATATGCCACCCTGGATTAGCTTAGTCCTGATATCCTTTTGGCACTTTTCTTGCCTGGCGCAGTACTTCTGCATGGCATCTAGCGCATCTCTGTAGGTCAGATATTTTTTACTTTGCATCATTGGACAGGGAATATACTTAAGCGTTGGCAAAGTTGGACGACATCATCACCGGGCTGGAGATGAACAGCGTGAAGACCTGCTTTTTTAGCGCCTTCAATATGCATTAACCCATCATCGATAAAAAGCGTCTGATCAGGAATACACCTTGATTGCTCTATTACTGTTTTGAAAATAGAAACATTTGGTTTGCGATCTCCCATTTGGAAAGAGTAGTAACAATGGTCAAACATACTTTCAAACTTTTCAAATCGCTCTTGCCCCATGATATCTCTTGCTCCATCTAGGTGGGTATCATTCGTATTACTCAAGAGCAAAAGCTGATATGACGACTTGAGGTCCTCTAGCAATGCCATCCTTTCGTCCGGTATATCAAGCAATAAACTGTTCCATGCTTTTCGAAAATCTTCTGCGGGGATATGGCGGTTGGTGATTATTTCCAGTTGGCTGATAAACTCTTCTTCTGATAGGTCACCAGTCTCAAAAGCCCTAAAACAGTCCGGCATCTTTTGATGATAGACATCGTATGAAAGTCCAAGTAATGCCTCCATTTGCATCTGGCAACGATCAAAGTCCAGGTCTAATAACACATTGCCAAAGTCAAATATAATCGTAGAAATTTTTTTTGTCATTTCTGTTGTCAACTTTGCACAAATATGTACATTTGCATTCCCAATTAATAAAAAATCCGGCTGAAAAGTCAATTGGATAGTTAATTTTAAAAAGTGTACCGATAATTATCGGCTATATTTCGGGCCTATAGCTCAGTTGGTTAGAGCACCTGACTCATAATCAGGTTGTCCAAGGCTCGAGTCCTTGCGGGCCCACCACTTTTTCAGGGCAATTAGCTCAGAGG